>NZ_JBHVER010000188.1:0-16515 GCF_042802195.1 Kitasatospora sp. NPDC057500
CCTTCGCCGTGAGCGGAACCGCCCTGTGCGCGCCCGAGGGGCGGAGTCAGCTCCGCGGTGCCGCCGGCACGTCGTCCAGGTGCGCGGCGGCCGGCTCCGCGGCGGCCCCGGACCCGAACTCCTCCAGCCGCGTCTTCAGGTCGGTCAGCACGTCCGCCGCCTCCGCGCCGTCGATGACGCGGTGGTCGAAGGCGAGGCTGAGGCGCATCATCGGGGCGATGGTGATCGATCCGTCCCGGACGACCGGGCGGTCGGACATCCGGCCGACGCCGAGCGTGACGGTCGTGCCGCCCACCGAGTGGAAGCCGTCCACGGCCCGGTGCCCCAGCGAGGTGACCGCGAAGGTCCCGACCAGCTGCGGCCGCTTGCCCAGGCCGCGGATGCCCGCGCGGAAGGCCAGCCGTCCCAGCGGGACGGGCAGCCTGCGGAGCGCCCTGACCTTCGCGAACTGCGGCATGGTCTCCGGGTCGCCGTCCCGGACGAACTCGATCTGCCGCTGGATGTCCGCCTGGTCGGCCACGTGCACGTCCGGCAGCACGGTGGACAGGACCACCCGCCGGCCGTTGACCGTCTTGTCGAACGTGACCTTGCCCGAGACGCCGGAGAACCTGGCGACCTTCGGTGCGAAGGTGCCCCGGACGGCCGCGTTGGCCTCGGGGTGCGCCGCCAGCACCCGCCCCGCGGCATGGACGACGTAGGAGACGAGGGAGAGGTGCTCCCCCGCCGCGCGTGCGGCGGCCCGGTGCCGCCGCACGGCCGTCATGTCGACCTCCGTGTCCAGGAAGACCGGGGCGAACGATCTGATGTGTTCGAGGAAGTACAGGGTGGGCCGCCGCTCCGGGGCCAGGGGTGCGGCGTTCACTGGGCCACCACGAGGGTGTGGAGCCCGGCGAGGCTGGGGGCCTCCAGCATGTCCGGCAGGGAGAGGCTCTTACCCGTGCGCTGTTCCAGGATGGTGAGCAGCCACAGCATCTGCACGGAGTCCCAGCCGGGCAGTTCGTCGAAGCTCAGCTCGACGTCCTGTTCCGTGAGGGGGATCCCGAGCTCGTCGCGCACGATCGAGACGAATTCATCGATGTTCATCACATTCCACCTACAGTTCCTCGTGGAGCGACACGTGTTCCGGTCGGTCGGGTATCTGATGAAGGTCGTGACGGAACACGAGCGCGGCCCCGTCCTCCGCCGCGGGTGTGAACCCGTAGCGCGGATAGAGGTCCTTCACCGCGCCGTTCTTCTTGGTGGGGCGGTAGGTTCCGTACACGGCCTGGACGCCGTCGGCCTTGGCCCGTTCCAGGACGGCGGCGAGGGCGGCCTGTTCGATGCCGCGTGAGAACACCCGGCAGCTCAGGACGAAGTTGTCGATGTGCAGGGTGTCCCCGTCCTGCCTGGTGAACAGGGCGCCGACGAGTCCGTTGTCGCCGAAGCGGTCCCCGGAGTGGATCGTCAGCACCCGTGCGGCGGGGTCCTCCGCCAGTTCCCGCACCTGGGCCTGCTGGAGGCGGCTGGTCGTGAGGTTGAACTGGTTGGTGCGCAGGGTCAGTTGCGACACGCGCGGGATCTCGGCGTCCTGGACGGCGGCCAGCCGGACGGTGACCTTCAGCTCGCGCAGGAAGTCCTGGACCGAGTCGAAGCTGTCCAGGAAGTCCTTCCGGACGAGTTCCTCCTGGTACCTGACGACCCGCTGCCGGTCCTCGACGGTCAGGACCGGGGTGTCGAACCAGCCGTCCCGCAGGATCTTCCCGACGTGCAGCGCGGGGTCGCCGTCCACCCGTACGACGGCGACCCCGGGCAGTTCGCTCCGGACGAGGCCGCATTCGAGGGCGCTGTCGTCGACGAAGACGAAGCTGTCCACGCCGAGGTTGAGCGTCTGCGCGAGTTCGGTCAGGTTGTCGTGCTTGGGACGCCAGTTGGCGATGATGCGGACCATGTCGTCCTCGCGCAGCACCGAGTCCTGGCGCTCCCGGAAGGCCTCGCGCACCAGCGTGATCTCGTTCTTGCTCACCACCGCGACCAGGACGCCCTGGGAGCCGATCTGCTTCACCACGCGCTGGACGCCGTTGAACGCCTCGCCCTTGGGGCTGCCGGACAGTTCGATGCCCTCGACGCCGTCGTCGCCGAGCACTCCTCCCCACAGCGTGCCGTCCAGGTCGAGGACGAGGCACTTCTTGCTCCTCCCCGCGGTGTGCCGCGCCAGGTGGCCGATCTCCCGGGCGTACCGGGCCAGCAGTTCGGCCGACAGGTGGGCCTTGGCGTAGGTGCTCAGCCGCGGGTCGGTGACCGCGATGCCCTCGGCCACCAGCGGGTCCAGGTCGATCACGACGAGGCCGGGCGCGTCGGCCGCCATCCGCAGCAGCCGGGCGTTGGCCTCGCGCCAGACCGCCCCCAGTTCGCTCCTGGAGCGGTGGTCGACGAGCTGGGCGGTGAACTGCCGGGGCAGTGGCATGGTGTTGAGGACGAGCGTCCCGTGGGCGCCGGCCGTGAAGGCGGCCGTGATCCGCTCCAGGGTGCGGAGCTTGTCGTCGAGGACCTTCTCGACGTCGGCCGGCCGCCAGGGGACCGGCACCTCGTCGAAGACGATCATCGGGTCGAGCACGCAGAGCGTCAGGTCGGCGCCGCGGCGGTAGAGCTCGCTGTCCTGGTCCAGGAGGTCGAAGACGTAGCTGTCGAAGTCGCTCACGAACGGGCGCAGGACCAGTCCGTGCCTGGCCAGCTCTCCGGTGAGCGGCGGTACGAGCGTCGACAGGGTGCCGTGGCCGGTGACGGCGACGGTGACGGCCGTGCTCTCGGGGTGGGCCTTCAGCACTTCGTCGGGGTCGAGCCGCGCGAGCTGGTGGCACGCGCGCACGAAGTCCGCCGGTTCCGCCGCCGAGAGCAGGCCGGCGATGCGTGGATATCTCGCCACCGCCTGGCCGGATGAAAACAGCCGGAGCAGATCATCTGTGATATCGGGCACGGGGCCCGAGGGCACGACAGGTTCCACCATTCTCCTCATTTCCGCCCGCAACGGAGGAAAACCGGTCGCCCACAGTGAGACCGTCCCGGCCCTTCCAGCGCGGATATCGTAGGTTTCCGCGCTAACAGCCATCTGTCACAAAGCTTCCAGCGGACCGGCCGGCGAGGTATCAGGCCTGGTCACGGACCGGTCCGCCGACGCCGCGAGCCGCAAAAGCGACATTCCAGGCCGGGAATGGGAAGGCGGCACTCCGCGAACGCCCGAGTGCCGCCGATCGACGGTTCGCGGACCCGGCCCGGCGCCCGACGGCCGAGCAGTCCGCTTTACAATCCACAGCACCTGTGCGACCGTTCGCGATGATTGTCCGAAGGGGCACGCCGCGTTTGTCCGAAGGGGCAAGCTGCCTGCGGTTTCGCGCGGCGCAACGCGCTCCGCACCCCCTTCGTGCTTGAATTCCCTTCAGATGTCCCCGAGAGAAGCCCGCCAAAAGCAGCCACGCCCGCTGCCCTGGAAGGTAACGAAGGTTCGTCAAATGCGATATGAGATTCTGGGGTCTTTAAGGATAAAATCGGGAGAGAAAGAGTTCGCTTCCAGCACTCGAAAAGTCGAGATCATACTGGCGACGATGCTCATCAGATCCGACCAGATCGTCCCGACGAAGGATCTCCTCGCAGAACTGTGGGACGAGGACCAACCGAAGCACGCCTCGGCCAGTCTCTACGCCTACGTCTCACAGTTACGCAAGCTGCTCGCCCAGGCGAGCGAACGCGACGACATGATCGCCACACGGACTTCGGGCTACGTGCTCCACCTCGGAGCCGACGAACTCGATCTCCACGTCTTCGAGCAGGCCCTCAAACTGGGCCGCCGCGAACTCGCGTCCGGCAGGGCGAAAGAGGCCAACGCCGCCCTCAAGGAGGCCCTCTCCATCTGGCGCGGGTCCCCGCTCGACGGCCTGCAGGGGGGCCCGACCGTCAACAGCTTCATCCAGCGCATCAACGAACTGCGACTGGAATGCCTGGAGATGCTGATCGTGTCGAACTTCCTCCTCGACCGTCACCGAGAAATGATCAGCCTGCTGTATTCGCTGATCGCCGATCACCCGCACCACGAGGTGTTCTACCAGCACCTGATGCTCGCCCTGTACCGGTCCCAGCGGCAGGCCGACGCCCTCCACGTCTACGAGCGGGCCCGCGACCTCACCGACAGTCTCGGACTGCGTCCGGGACGGTCGTTGCGCCAGCTCCACGAGGCCATCCTCAACAAGGACAGGAGAGTCCTCCGCACCTCCTATCCAGCGAGTTGGACGCCCCGCTCCCCGTAGACCGGGTCCGGTTCCTGATCGTCCTCACAGCCCGCGAAGGCCGCACCCTCCCTTGCCTCCGGCCTCTCCTCCGCTCCTCGACGTCGCCCGCTGAGGTAATCGTTCGACCATCAGTGTTCCAAGCGCTTCTCGCATCGTGCTTGCACCTCGCTAACCTCGCCGATCACGGACTCCGCCGGCCCGCCGGCCGGGGCCGTGGGCAACACGGCCCCGACCGGCCAGGAGCGGGATGCGGACACCCGGAACCGGCGATCGGACCGCGCGCACGTCCACGGAAAACCGTGCTTGTTCGTGATCGGTGTCCGCTGCTAGCGTGAGAATGCGTGTCGAAAAAGCACCCAGACGCCGCCTCCTCCGCACGCGGCTCCTCCTCCGCCGGCCGGTGTGTCTGATACGCGCCCTCTTTTCGTGAGCCCCTTGTTGGCGTGGACACACGGCTGTTTCCCCGGAAATCCGTCGAATTCGGCGGGCCGGCCCGGCCGTCGCCTGTCCCAGTTCTCACCGAAATTCGACAGAGAGGTCCGTGATGCAGCACATCATCGAGGCGGTCGAGTCGCCCGACGCAGTCTCCGAAGACTTCGCCGCACTGGAGATTCCCGAGTCGCACCGGGCGGCCGTACTGTTCCGCAGCGAGCGCGACATGTTCGAGGGCATACCGGCCCCGGACCGCGACACCCGGAAATCCATCCACCATGCCGAGGTCCCCACCCCGGAGCCCGGGGTGGGCGAGGTCCTGGTCGCGGTCATGGCCAGCGCCATCAACTACAACACCGTGTGGAGCGCGCTCGGCTCACCGGTGTCCACCTTCGCGTTGCTGGAACGCTACGCGCGCACCGGCGGTTCGGCCGCGCGCCACGACCGGGAGTACCACGCGATCGGTTCCGACCTGGCCGGCGTCGTCCTGCGCACCGGCCCCGGCGTCCGGCGGTGGCAGCCCGGCGACCGGGTGGTGGCGCACTGCCTCTCCGTCGACCTGGAGGGTTCGGACGGCCACAACGACACGATGCTCGACCCCGAGCAGCGGATCTGGGGCTACGAGACCAACTTCGGCGGCCTCGCCGAGATCGCACTGGTCAGGGCGAACCAGCTGATGCCCAAGCCCGAGCGGCTGACCTGGGAGGAGGCCGCCGGCTCCGGGCTGGTCAACTCGACCGCCTACCGCCAGCTCGTCTCCCGCAACGGCGCGGGCATGAAGCAGGGCGACAACGTCCTCGTCTGGGGCGCCAGCGGCGGCCTGGGGTCGTACGCGACACAGCTCGTCCTGGCCGGCGGCGCCAATCCGATCTGCGTGGTCTCCAGCGCGCGCAAGGCCGAGCTGTGCCGGGCGATGGGCGCCACGGCCGTCATCGACCGCTCCGCGGAGGACTTCCGGTTCTGGAAGGACGAGCGGACGCACGACCCCAGGGAGTGGAAGCGGTTCGGCTCGCGCATCCGCGAGCTGACCGGCGGCGAGGACGTCGACATCGTCTTCGAGCACCCCGGCCGGGAGACCTTCGGCGCCTCCGTCTACGTCACCCGCAAGGGCGGCACGGTCGTCACCTGCGCCTCCACCTCCGGGTACCTGCACGAGTACGACAACCGGTACCTCTGGATGTCGCTCAAGCGGATCGTCGGCTCGCACTTCGCCAACTACCGCGAGGCGTGGGAGGCCAACCGCCTCATCGTCAAGGGCAGGATCCACCCGACCCTGTCGAGGACGTACTCCCTCAAGGACACCGGCCAGGCGGCGTGGGACGTCCACCACAACGTGCACCAGGGCAAGATCGGCGTCCTCGCCCTCGCGCCCCGGGAGGGCCTGGGGGTGCGCGACCACGCCCTGCGGGCCGAACACCTCGACGCCGTCAACCGCTTCCGCACGTCCGCCCCGGCCGACGGCACCGCGGCCGGCGCCGTGCCGAGCGGGCACTGACCGGGCCGCCCGCCGTACGCAGGTCGATCGATTCACGAAGCTGAGGGGACTCTGAGCGTGGTTCAGCAACACATGGTGGTCGGCATCGTCGGCCTGGGTTCACTGGGACAGAGCCTGCTGCGCGCACTCGACGCGAGCGGTGTCCGGGTGATCGGTGTCGACAGCGATCCGGACGTCGTCGCAAGAGTGCGCCCGCGGGCCGGCACCGCCGACGTGAGCGGCGAGTTCGGGCGGCTGGGCGGGGCCGACGTGGTCATCGAGGCGGTGTCCCGGCACACGGACGCCAAGGAGGACGTGCTGCGCCGCCTGGGGGCGCTGCGCCCGGGCGTCACCGCGCTGGTCACGACGGCGGCCTCGCTGTCGGTGCCGGCGCTCGCCATCGCCTCCGGCCGCCCGGAGCGCCTGGTCGGGCTGCGCTTCGCCGTTCCGTCGTCCCCGAGGGCGGGGGCGCAGGTCGTCGGCACCACGATGAGCGCGCCCGAGGCCGTCGCGGCGGTCGAGGAACTCCTGCCGCTGCTCGGGCACGCGGTCGCACCGCAGGGCGCCGACCCGGCCGTCGCCCGGGAGCTGCTGCTGCCCTACCTCGGCCGCGCCGTCGCGCTGCACGAGGAGGGGTACGCCTCCTGCGAGGACATCGACACCGCGATGCGGCTCGGGTGCGGCCTGCCCGCCGGCCCGTTCGAGATGCTCGACGCCATCGGCGTCGACACCGTGCACCGGGAGCTCGACGAGCTGCACCGGCGCACCGGCCTCGCGCACCACCGCCCGCCCGCCTTGCTGGAGCGGATGATCGCGGCCGGACGGCTGGGACGCCAGAGCGGACGGGGCTTCCACACCTACGACGCGTCCGGCCGGCGTACCGGGTCCGGGGCGCAGCGCCGTTCGACGGGCGGGGACCCGGCCGTCGGGCACGTGGGCATCGTCGGCACCGGCACCATGGCCCGCGGCATCGCGCAGTCCCTGGCCCTCGCCGGAGTGGGAACCACCCTGGTGGGCCGGACCCTCGACCGGGCGGAGTTCGCGCGCGCGGCCATCGGTTCGTCCCTGGCGCGGTCGGTCGAGCGGGGCCGGCTCGACGCCGACGCCGCGCGCACGGCGCTCGCCCGCGTCCACGCGGACCACGAGCCGTCCGTCCTCTTCGACTGCGACCTGGTCATCGAGGCGGTGGTCGAGGACCTGCCGGTCAAGCGGGCGGTCTTCGAGCAGCTCGACAAGGTGTGCCGCCCCGGCGCGGTGCTCGCGACCACCACGTCCAGCCTCTCCGTCGCCGAGTGCGCGGCCTCCACCGGCCGGCCCGAGGACGTGATCGGCATGCACTTCTTCAACCCGGCCCAGGTGATGCGCCTGGTCGAGGTCGTGCGCACCGAGGCGACGGGCGACACGGCCCACGCCACCGTCCACGCCGTCTGCGCCGCCCTCGGGAAGACCGCCGTCGACTGCACCGACCGGACCGGATTCATCGTCAACTACCTGCTCTTCCCCTACCTGAACCACGCCGTCCAGGCACTGGAGGGCAGCCCGTCCCTCGGCGTGGCGGAGGTCGACTCCTCCGTCGAGTCGCTGCTGGGCTTCCCCCTGGGCCCGTTCGCCCTCCTCGACACGGTGGGGCTCGACGTGTCGCTCGCCATCCTCCGACGGCTGCACGAGTCCTTCGGCACCGAGGACTTCGCCCCGTCCCCCGCCCTCGTCGGCCTGACCGCCCTGGGCCACCTGGGCCGAAAGACCGGCCGCGGCTTCCACACGCCCTGACACCCCCGTTGACGCCCGAACTCCACCACACCCGCGGCGTGGTGGAGTTCGGGCGTCGGACGGCGGAGTCCTCAGACGTTGAAGCGGAGTTGCCATAACACCGCTGTGACCTGCGCAAACACCCCTGCCGACGAACGATGTCAGCACAGAACCAGCACGGTAACGCGAACCCGCAACTGACGATCAGTAGTGGTAGCGGGCAGCCAGGATGATGATCTCTCGGTCCGTGACCAGGTAGACGAGCCGATGCTCGTCGTCGATCCGCCGCGACCAGGCCCCAGGCAAGTGGTACTTCAGCGGCTCGGGCTTGCCGATCCCGGTGAACGGGTCACGCAGGACGTCCTCGATGAGCTTGTTGATCCGGGCGAGCATCTTGCGGTCGCTCTTGAGCCAGGATGTGTAGTCCTCCCAGCCGGTCTCTTCGAAGACGAGCCTCACGCGGCGCCCTTCTCGACATCCGCCGCATCAGGGTCGATGAGCTCCCGCTCGGAAAGCCCTATGCCGCCAAGGGCGTTCTCGTACGCCTTGAGCAAGCGGCGGGCATTCACGGGCGAGCGCAACAGGTAGGAACCTTCACGCAGGGCGGCATAGTCCTCGGCCGAGACGAGTACGGCATTTCCGTGCTTGGAGACGATCTCGATGGCCTCGTGATCGTCGTTGACCTTCTTGATCAACGGGAAGAGAGCCTTGCGTGCCTCGCTGGCAGTGATCGACATCGACTGAACTCCCTCCATGACTGGTACCACATAACGTACCATCGAGAGAGGGGTCCAGCAGGCCGAAAAGTCAACACGGAAAAGAGAACGGGACTCGCCCCAAGAGGGGCGAGCCTCGTTCGACCTATGCATTTGACAGATCATCTAGCTCAAGGCACTCAGGCGGTCACACGTTGAAGCGGAACTCCACGACGTCGCCGTCCTGCATGATGTAGTCCTTGCCCTCGATGCGGGCCTTGCCCTTGGCGCGGGCCTCGGGGAGGGAGCCGGTCTCGACGAGGTCGGTGAAGGAGATGACCTCGGCCTTGATGAAGCCCTTCTGGAAGTCGGTGTGGATCACACCGGCGGCCTCGGGGGCGGTGGCGCCCTTCTTGATGGTCCAGGCGCGGGCTTCCTTGGGGCCGGCGGTGAGGTAGGTCTGCAGGCCGAGGGTGTCGAAGCCGACGCGGGCGAGGGTGGCGAGGCCGGGCTCGTCCTGGCCCATGGACTGGAGGAGCTCCAGGGCCTCGGCGTCCTCCAGCTCGATCAGCTCGGACTCGATCTTGGCGTTGAGGAAGATGGCCTCGGCGGGGGCGACCAGGTCGCGCTGGGCCTGCTTGAAGTCCTCGTCGCCCAGCTCGTCCTCGTCGACGTTGAAGACGTAGAGGAAGGGCTTGGCGGTCAGCAGGTGCAGCTCGCGGATCGGGGCGGTGTCGAAGCCGGCCTCGAAGAGGGTCTTGCCGGTCTCCAGGATCGCCTGGGCGGCCTCGGCGGCGGCCAGGACGGGGGCGGTGTCCTTCTTGAGGCGCGCCTCCTTCTGGAGCCGGGGCAGGACCTTCTCGATGGTCTGGAGGTCGGCCAGGATCAGCTCGGTGTGGATGGTCTCGATGTCGTCCTTGGGGGACACCTTGCCGTCCACGTGGACCACGTCGGGGTCGGTGAAGGCGCGCACGACCTGGCAGATGGCGTCCGACTCGCGGATGTTCGCGAGGAACTTGTTGCCCAGGCCCTCGCCCTCGCTGGCGCCGCGGACGATGCCCGCGATGTCGACGAAGTCGACGGTGGCCGGGAGGATGCGCTGCGAGCCGAAGATCTCGGCGAGCTTGTCCAGCCGCTCGTCCGGGACGCCGACGACGCCGACGTTGGGCTCGATGGTGGCGAACGGGTAGTTGGCCGCCAGCACGTCGTTCTTGGTCAGGGCGTTGAACAGGGTCGACTTGCCGACGTTCGGCAGGCCGACGATTCCGATCGTGAGCGACATGAAGCGCAGTCCCGTGGGCTTGGAGGAGTTGGGCCGGCCCGGACGCCGGACCGGTCCCCCAGTCTACGGGCAGCGGGTCGGGCGTCCGCCGCCCCGGCGACGGCGGCCCGGCCGGGCGGCGGTCACACCAATACTCCGTCCGGGGACACGGACCAAGCCCCGACAGCCCATTACACAGTGTGGCGATGATCGGACCGTACGTTGGGTGGGTGGAGCAGAGCATCCGTACCCAGCCGCCAGGGCCCAGACGCCGACCGCCGAACGGCGCGGCCGGGGCCGCCGTCCCCGGGCCGGGCAGAGCCCGTGAGAGCGCGGAGGAACCGGCCGATCCGGCCGGGAGGGCCCGCGGGAGGAACGCCGGGAAGCCTGCGGGCAAGGCCGCCGGTCGGGGCGGCGGACCGGGGTCGCGGCTACGCGCCGTGTCCGCGCCGCCCGACCGGCCCCGGCTCGCCGGACAGCTCTACGGACGGCGGCGCAGCGGTCGGCCGGCCCGGCTGACCGCGGTCGGCACCGGGGTGGTCGCGCTGGCGGCGACGGTGGCGGTGGCGGGCCTCGACCGGCTGGCCTTCGGCGCCCCCGGGGTCCTGTTCGGCATCGGCTACCTGCTGGTCTGCTTCCAGCTGGCGGTCCGGGTCCGGTACGCCGACCTGCTGGCCGCGCCGATCAGCGGACCGATCGCCTTCGCCGTGGCGCTGCTGCTGTTCGGGCCGGTCACCTCCACCGGGTTCACCGCACAGCTGGTGGCGCTGGCGACCAACCTCGCCACCCGTTCCGGCTGGCTGTTCTCGGGGACCGGGCTGGCCGCCGCGATCGTGCTGGCCCGGTTCGTCGCCCAGCGGCGGATCCACCGCGCGCGCTGATCCGCCGCCCGCCGGGGAGGGGCGGGACGGAGGGTCAGGCGGTGGCGCGGGCCGCCGCCATGGCCGCGCCGACGATGCCGGCGTCGTTGCGCAGCTCCGCCGGGACCACCCGCGCCGTGCGCTCGCGCAGCAGCGGCAGGAACTTCTCGTGCTTGCGGCTCACCCCGCCGCCGATCACGATCAGCTGCGGCGAGAAGAGCATCTCCACCATGTCCAGGTACTCGTCCACCCGCCCGGCCCACTGCGTCCAGCTCAGCCCGTGCCGCTCCTTGGCCGCCGAGGAGGCGCGCCGTTCGGCGTCCTTGCCGCGCATCTGCAGGTGGCCGAGCTCGGTGTTGGGCACCAGCGCGCCGTCCACGAACAGGGCGCTGCCGATGCCGGTGCCGAAGGTGAGCACCAGGACCACCCCGGACTGTCCCCGGCCGGCGCCGTGGGCGGTCTCGGCGAGGCCGGCCGCGTCGGCGTCGTTGAGCACCACGGCCGGCAGGTCGAGCGCCTCGCGGAACAGGCCGGCGGCGTCCAGGCCGACCCAGCCCTTGTCGACGTTGGCGGCGGTCGCGGTCCGGCCGTCGACGACCACGCCGGGGAAGGTGAGGCCGACCGGGCCCCGGTGGTCGAAGTGGCGGACCACCTCGCGGACGGCGGCGACGACGGCCTCCGGGGCGGAGGGCTGCGGGGTGAGGACCTTGCACCGCTCCTGGGCGAGCACGCCGCGGGCGAGGTCGACGGGGGCGCCCTTGATGCCCGAGCCGCCGATGTCCACACCGAATACCGCCGTCATCACGACCGCCCTCCGCCGAAGTCGTCCACAGGCCTGTGCACGGAACAAAACCTACGAGAACCCGCCCGGCCCCGCACAGCGGAGGACCCGGCACCCGAACGGGCCACCGGGTCCCGCGCCGGAAGGCCCGGCCGGAGGGCCTAGAGCTTGCCGGCGGCCTCGGCGCGCAGGTCGCGGCGGAGCTCCTTGGGCAGCGAGAAGACGAGGTGCTCCTCGGCGGTCTTGACGGTGGAGACGTCGTCGTAGCCGCGCGCGGCCAGCCACTCCAGCACGCCCTCGACCAGGACCTCCGGCACCGAGGCGCCGCTGGTCAGGCCGACCGTGGTGACGCCCTCCAGCCACTCCTCACGGACCTCCTCGGCGAAGTCCACCAGGTGGGCGGCCTTGGCGCCGTACTCCAGGCCCACCTCGACCAGGCGCACGGAGTTGGAGGAGTTCTTCGAGCCGACCACGATCAGCAGGTCGGTCTCGGGGGCCATCTGCTTGACGGCGACCTGGCGGTTCTGGGTCGCGTAGCAGATGTCGTCGCTGGGCGGGCTGACCAGCAGCGGGAAGCGCTTCTTCAGCTCGCCGACGGTGGCCATGGTCTCGTCCACCGAGAGCGTCGTCTGGGAGAGCCAGACGACCTTGGACTCGTCGCGGACCTGCACGTTGGCGACGTCCTCGGCGCCGTCCACCAGGTGGATCCGGTCCGGGGCCTCGCCCATGGTGCCGATGACCTCCTCGTGGCCCTCGTGGCCCACCAGCAGGATGTCGAAGCCCTCGTCGGCGAAGCGCACGGCCTCCTTGTGGACCTTGGTCACCAGCGGGCAGGTGGCGTCGACGGTGGCGAGCTTGCCGGCCCGGGCCTCGTCGTGCACCGAAGGGGCGACGCCGTGGGCCGAGAAGACCACGATCGAGCCCTCGGGCACCTCCTCCGTCTCGTCGACGAAGATCGCGCCCTTCTTCTCCAGGGTCTGCACCACGTACTTGTTGTGGACGATCTGCTTGCGGACGTAGATGGGGGCCCCGTACTGCTCCAGGGCCTTCTCCACGGCGATCACGGCGCGGTCGACGCCCGCGCAGTAGCCCCGGGGGGCGGCGAGCAGGACACGGCGCTGCGCGGTGTTGGAGGACATGGCTCCATCGTACGGGCGGAGCGCGGCCGCGCCGACGGGTGCCGCGTTCGCGCCGGAACCGGTCACAGGTGCTCAAATGTGGAAGCTATGAGCGAGCGAGTCGAACCGGGCGGCCCGGACCGGCCGGACGGGCTGCGGCGCAGCCTGGGCGTGCGTGACCTGATGGTGTACGGGCTGCTGTTCATCGCCCCGATGGCCCCGGTGGGCGTGTTCGGGGTGCTCGACGCCAAGAGCCACGGGGCGGTCGCCGCGGTCTACCTGGCGGCCACCGTGGCGATGGGGTTCACCGCCGTCTCGTACGCCCGGATGGTGCGGGCGGTGCCGCGGACCGGTTCGGTGTACGCCTACGCGCGGGCCGGGCTGGGCGACGCGGCCGGGTTCGTGGCCGGCTGGATGGCGATGCTCGACTACCTGCTGATCCCCGCGGTGGCCTACCTGTTCTCCGGGATCGCACTCAACTCGCTGGTGCCGGACGTCTCGCGCTGGGTGTGGACGGCGCTCGCGGTGGTGCTGACCACCGGGCTCAACCTGGCCGGGGTGCGGACGGCTGCCGTGGCGGGCTTCGCGGTGCTGGCGATGGAGCTGGCGGTGCTGGCGGTGTTCGTGGTCGCGGCGGTGGTGGTGCTGGCGCAGGGCGGCGCGCAGCGCGGCTGGGCGACCCCGTTCACGGCGGTCGGCGGCTTCTCGCCGACCGCGGTGCTCGCGGCGGTCTCCGTGGCGGTGCTGTCCTACCTGGGCTTCGACGCGATCGCGACCTTCGTGGAGGAGGCGGTCGGCGCGTCGGCGGCGGTGGCGCGGGCGGTGCTCTGGTGCCTGGCGCTGGCCGGCGTGCTGTTCGTGGCGCAGACGTACCTGGCGGCGCTGCTGGAGCCGCTCACCCCGCAGCAGCTGGCGGCGGACCCGGCGGCGCAGGGGTCGGCGTTCTACGACGCGGTGGAGGACTCGGTCGGGCACTGGCTGCACGTGCTGGTCGCGGCGAGCAAGGCGATCGGTGCGGCGTTCGCGGCGCTGGCCGGGCAGGCGGCGGCGGGGCGGCTGCTGTTCGCGATGGGCCGCGACGGGCGGCTGCCGCGCTTCCTGGGCGCGGTGGACCCGGGCTCGGCGGTGCCCCGCCGGGCGCTGCTGGTGTCGGCGGCGGTCACCCTGGCGGCGGCGGTCTGGGCGGCGGGCCGGGACGACGGTCTCGACCGGCTGACCTCGGTGGTGAACATCGGCGCGCTCACCGCGTTCACGCTGCTGCACGCGTCGGTGGTGGGCTGGTACGCGGTGCGGCACCGCTCCCACAACCGGCTGGCGGACGTGGTGGTGCCGGTGCTGGGCGTGGCGGTGATCGGCGCGGTGGTCGCCGAGGCCTCGGGGACCGCGCAGGTGGTGGGGCTGGTCTGGCTGGCGGTCGGCCTGCTGGCGCTGCTCGGCCGGCGGGCTTCCGCTGTCGGCGGGCGCCGATAGCCTCGTACGCATGGCGAATCCCAGTTCCCCCGAAGCTCCGCTCCCGGTCGGCAAGGTCTCCGCGCTGATCGGGGGCTGGATCGACCGGCTCGGCGCGGTCTGGGTGGAGGGCCAGATCACCCAGCTCAGCCGGCGGCCGGGGGCGGGCGTGGTGTTCCTGACGCTGCGCGACCCGCAGGCCGACGTCTCGCTGACCGTGACGTGCTTCCGCTCCGTCTTCGACCAGGTCGCGGACGCGGTGCAGGAGGGCTCGCGGGTGATCGTGCACGCCAAGCCCGAGTGGTACGCGGCGCGCGGCCAGCTCTCGCTGCGGGCCGCCGAGATCCGGCTGGTCGGGCTGGGCGAGCTGCTGGCCCGGCTGGAGCAGCTGAAGCGGCGGCTGGCCGGCGAGGGGCTGTTCGCCGCGGACCGCAAGAAGCCGCTGCCGTTCCTGCCGCAGTGCGTGGGGCTGGTGACCGGCCGGGGTTCGGCGGCCGAGCGGGACGTCCTGGAGAACGCCCGGCGGCGCTGGCCGGCGGTCCGCTTCGAGATCCGCAACGTGCCGGTGCAGGGCGTCAGCGCGGTGGAGCGGGTGAGCGCGGCCGTCCGGGAGCTGGACGAGCACCCCGAGGTGGACGTGATCGTGGTGGCCCGGGGCGGCGGCAGCGTCGAGGACCTGCTGCCGTTCTCGGACGAGGGCCTGGTGCGGCTGGTCGCCGCCGCCCGGACGCCGGTGGTGAGCGCGATCGGCCACGAGCCGGACCAGCCGCTGCTGGACTTCGTCGCCGACCTGCGCGCCTCCACGCCGACCGATGCCGCCAAACGGGTGGTTCCGGACGTCGGCGAGGAGCTGGCCAAGGTCCGCCAGCTGCGCGACCGGGCCCGGCGGCACGTGCTGGCGCGGGTGGAGCGCGAGCAGCACGGGCTGGACGGCGTGCGCAGCCGCCCGGTGCTGGCCGCGCCGCAGCGGATGCTGGACGGGCGCGGGCAGGAGGTGGCCGGGCTGCTGGAGCGGTCCCGGCGCACGCTGCGCCACCGGCTGGACCACGCGCAGAGCGACCTGGGGCACACCCTGGCCCGGGTGGTGGCGCTCTCCCCGGCGGCCACCCTGGAGCGCGGCTACGCGGTGCTCCAGCGGGGCGACGGCACGGTGGTGACCGATCCGGCGCAGGCCGTGGCCGGCGAGGCGCTGCACGCCCGGGTGGCGGGCGGCGGCTTCGACGTCACGGTGGCCGGCGGCTGAGCGGCGGCGACCGACGGCCCGGCGGCGGTCGCACGGGGGCGGTCCGCAGTGTCGGCCCCGGCCCCTACCCTGGCGTCATGGCAGATCAGGAGCAGGACGCGACGGCGGCGGCCGTGCAGACCCCGACGGCGGACGACGCGCTGGGCTACGAGCACGCGCGGGACGCGCTGCTGGAGGTGGTCCGGCAGCTGGAGAACGGCGGCACCTCGCTGGAGGAGTCGCTGGCGCTGTGGGAGCGCGGCGAGCAGCTGGCGAAGGTCTGCCAGCGCTGGCTGGACGGCGCCCGGGAGCGGCTGGACGCGGCGCTGGCCGCCGAGGAGGGGGCCGCGCCGCAGGGCTGATCCGGCGGGCCCGGGCGCCGGGCCCGGTCCCGGGTGATACAGGTCACATTCAGCGGTGGAATAGTTGAATCTTCATTTATGCTGAAACTCAACGATCGGCCGCGGTCGATCGCGGACAACAACCGGACCCCACCGTTTCTTCCTCCCCGAGGTGCATTGATCATGACCACCGACGCCCTGGTTCTCGACGTCGCCGCCCAGGACCTGCTTTTCCGTGAGGCCCGCACCGCCAACACCTTCACCGACGAGCCCGTCTCCGACGAGCAGGTCAAGGCGATCTACGAGCTGGTGAAGTTCGGCCCGACGGCGATGAACCAGCAGCCGCTGCGCGTCGTGCTGGTCCGCTCGGCCGAGGGCCGCGAGCGCCTGGTCCAGCACCTCGGCGAGGGCAACAAGGCCAAGACCTCCGCCGCCCCGCTGACCGCCATCCTCGCCGTGGACAACGAGTTCCACGAGGAGCTGCCGACCGTCTTCCCGCACTTCCCCGGTGCCAAGGACTACTTCACCGAGCGCCCCGCCCGTGAGAGCTCGGCCGCGATGAACGGCGCCCTGCAGGCCGGCTACTTCATCATCGGCGTGCGCGCCGCCGGCCTGGCCGCCGGCCCGATGACCGGCTACGACGCCGAGGGCATCAACAAGGAGTTCTTCGCCGACGGCGAGCACTCGGTGCTGGCCGTGGTGAACATCGGCAAGCCGGGCGAGAACGCCTGGTACCCGCGCTCGCCGCGCCTGGCCTACGACGAGGTCGTCACCACCGTCTGAGAAAGTGTTGGGTAATCGGGTGATCACTCGTTCTTGAGGTCGTCGGCGAGGCGGCGGGCTGCTTCGGTCTCGATGGGGCCGCGGGGTTCGA
>NZ_JBHVER010000189.1:0-16248 GCF_042802195.1 Kitasatospora sp. NPDC057500
CCCCGTGGGGGCCGGCCTGCCGGGCCGACGCCCGACCGGCACCGACCGCCGGCGGGCACCGGACGTCGAGGAGAAACCGTGGCACGCCACATCTACGCCTGCCCGCTGCGCTGGTCCGACATGGACGCGTTCGGGCACGTCAACAACGTGGTCTTCCTGCGCTACCTGGAGGAGGCCCGGATCGACTTCATGTTCACCCAGGCCGCCGAGGCCGGCGCCGGCGAGTTCGCGGGCGGTTCGGTGGTGGCGCGCCACGAGATCGACTACAAACGCCCGCTGGTGCACCGGCCCGAGCCGGTCACCATCGAGACCTGGGTGACCAGGATCGGCGGTGCCTCGCTGACCGTCTCGTACGAGATCAAGGACACCGCCGCGGACGGCACCGAGACCGTCTACGTCCGGGCCTCCACCGTGGTCGTGCCCTACGACCTCGCCGAGGGCCGGCCGCGCCGGATCAGCGCGGTGGAGCGGGAGTTCCTGGAGCGCTTCCTGGACGAGGAGCCCGTCGCGGTCTGACCGCCTCCGCCCCGCCCGCCGTCCCGTAGCCGCCCGCCGTCCCGTACCCGTACGCCCGCCGCCCGGATGTGAGCCGAAGCGTTGAACAGCACCGCCGCCCTCGCCCTCGCCGACACCGGGGAGGCCGCCGACCTGGCCGCCTTCCTGGTCCGTCTGCTGCGCTTCGACAAGGCGGCGGCGGTCCGGCTGCAGGGCGTGCCGCGGCCGGACGGCGGCGGAGTGCTGGCCGTCTTCGGGCGGCTGCCGCTGGGCGGTTCGGGCGCGCTGGCGGTGCGCACCGCGCGGCTGGCCCGGCTGGACGGGCCGGTCGACCTGACCGTCTCGGCCGGACAGCTGCTGGACGGCGTGGACACCGCGGCGGACGCCGTCGCGCTGCCCGCCCCGGTCACCGGGCCCGCCTGGGCCGGAATGCTGCCGCCGCGTACCGGCTGGCGGCCGGTCGGTACCCCGCCCACCGACCGGGTGCGCCTCGAAGTGGCGGCCGCCGTGCGGGAGTTCCGCGAGCGCAGCGAGGCCGTTCCGGAGCACCACCGGACCCGCGCGGTGCTGGACGCGCTGGCCGACGAGATCTGGTCCCGCCCGCTGTCCGCGCTGCCCGAGCTGCCGCTGCGCGCCGCCCACGCGGCCCAGGTGATCGGCTTCCTGGCCCCGCAGGCCCCGCTGACGGTGCACCGGGCCGGCGGCTGGCTGCGGTTGTCCGCCCCGGCGGGCTCGGTGGCGGTCCGCACGGCGGCCGCACCCGGCGCGGGGCTCGGGCTCAGCCCGCTCTAGGGCCGGCCCGGTCCGGGGTTCGGACCGTTCCGGCGCCGGCCCGGTTCGGGCTCAGCCCTCGGTGTTGATCATCGAGGCGGCGGCGTAGGTGAGGTAGTCCCAGAGCTGCCGCTCGGCGTCCTCCGGCAGGCCCAGTTCGTCGAGCGCCACCCGCATGTGCTTCAGCCAGGCGTCGTGCGCGGCGCGGTCCACCTTGAACGGCACGTGCCGCATCCGCAGCCGCGGGTGGCCGCGCTGCTCGCTGTAGGTGCGCGGGCCGCCCCAGTACTGGATCAGGAAGAGCGCGAACCGCTCCTCGGCCGGCCCGAGGTCCTCCTCCGGGTACATCGGCCGGAGCAACTCGTCCTCCGCGACGCCCTGGTAGAACCGGTGGACCAGCCGCCGGAAGGTCGGTTCGCCGCCGACCTGCTCGAAGAAGGTCTCCTCGCTGAGCGTGCCACGCCGGATCTCGTTCACCCGACCATGGTCGCAGACGGCGGCGGGGCCGTACACCGGGACCTGGGGACCAGGTCCACGGGCGTACGACCCCGTGCGGCGCGGCGCTGCTCAGTTCTCCCAGCGGAACAGCTTCCAGGAGACGCCGGTCAGCACGGCCGCGAAGAGCAGCAGCCCGCCCATCGTCGGCAGCGCGTCCATCACGCCGCCGCCCCGGGAGAGCACCGACTGCGCCGAGGTGACCAGGTGCTTCAGCGGCAGCGCCTCGGAGATCGCCTTGAGCCAGCCCGGCATGTCCTCGGTCGGGAAGAACGAGCCGGACAGGAACGACATCGGCAGCACGATGACCTGCGCGAGGCCGTTGGCGGCCTCCTCGGTCCTGGCGATCGAGCCGACCAGCAGGCCGATCGACATGAAGGCGACGGTCCCGCAGATCACCAGCGGGATCACCAGCCACCAGTTGCCGGTCAGTTTCAGCCCGAAGAACGGCAGGGTGGCGAGGACCAGGAAGATCGTGGTCTGGGCGAGCGCGGTCAGCACCGAGACGGCGATCCGGGAGGCGACGATCGATCCGACGCTCACCGGGGCGAGCCGCAGCCGGAGCAGCACCTTGTTCTTCCGCCAGCCGACCAGGGTCAGTGAGGCGCTGAACACCGCGCCGGTGGCCACCGCGAAGCCCAGCAGGCCGGGGGTGAGGAACTGGATCGCCTTGAGCGAGCCGTCCTCGACCTGGCTGCTCTCCAGGGTGTAGGCGGGCGCCTTGCCGCTGTCGGCCTGGTTGGCCTGCTGGACCACCGAGTTGACGATGCCCTGGACGGTTCCGGCGCGGACCTGGTCGGCGGCGCTGTAGCGCACCACGACCTTGCCGTCCGGGCCCTCCTTGATCATGGCGTCCAGGTCGCCCTTGCGGACCTTCTCCAGCGCGGCGGCCTCGTCGTCGCTCCTGGTGATGGTCAGCACCTGCTCCAGGCCGGTCCGGGCCTCGCCCTGGACCGAGTCCAGCAGCCGCACGGCGCCGATCTGCTCGACCTTGGCGTGCTGGGTGGTGGCCCCCTTGAGCAGGGTGCCGAAGAGCAGCAGGAACATCACCGGGAAGAGCAGCACGAAGAACAGCGCGGTGCGGTCGCGGACGAAGGCGACCAGCATCACCCGGGAGAGGCTTGCGAAGGCGGAGACCCGCTCGCGCCCGGCGGGGGCCGGGGGCGTGCTGCCCGGGGCGGGGGCGGCGGCCGGGGGCGCGGCCGTGGTGGGCTCGGTGCTCATGCGCGGTACTCCCGTCCGGTGAGCTGGAGGAAGACGTCCTCCAGGGTGGCGCCGCGGACCTCCAGGCCGCGCAGCGCGTTCCGCTCGGCGAGTACGGAGAGCACCGGTGCGGGCAGGCGGGTGGACAGCGACAGCGAGACGCCGTCGTCCTCCAGCGAGGTGATCTCCGCCCCGGCGGCGGCGAACAGCCCGCGCGCGGTGTCCAGGGCCAGCAGGCCGGACTCCACGCTGATCCGGACGGTGTCGTCGATCTCGCGGACCAGTGCGGCGGGCGCCCCGGTGCGCAGGACCCGTCCGTGGTCCATCACCGAGACGCGGTCGCAGAGCACCTCGGCCTCGTCCAGGTAGTGGGTGGTGAGCACGACGGTGCGGCCCTCGGCGTTGATGTCGCGCAGCAGGTCCCAGAGGTTGCGGCGGGCCTGCGGGTCGAGGCCGGTGGTGGGCTCGTCCAGGAAGACCAGCTCCGGGCCGTGGACCAGGGCGCAGGCGATCGAGAGGCGCTGGGCCTGGCCGCCGGACATCTTGTCGGTCATCACACCGGCCGACTCGGTCAGGCCGACCCGCTCCAGCATCGCGTCGGCGCGCCTGGGGCCGATGCCGTAGAAGGAGCCGAAGGTGCGGATGGTCTCCCGCGCGGTGAGCTTGTTGAAGAAGGCGGAGGCCTGGAACTGCACGCCGATGCGCGGCAGCAGCTCGGGATTGCGCGGCCAGGGCGCCAGGCCCAGCAGCTCGACCCGGCCCTCGTCCGGTTTGCGGATGCCCTCCAGGATCTCCAGTGTGGTGGTCTTCCCGGCGCCGTTCGGCCCGAGGATTCCATAGAATTCGCCGGTCTCGACGGTGAGTGACACCCCGTCGACGGCCTGCACGTCCCCGTACCGCTGACGGATGCCGTCAGCGGATATTGCAGCAGTCATAAGGACCGAGCCTAGGGGCGGCAGGCCGTCGTGGGGAGTTGTCCGAGCATCATTTGATGATCAGTTTTACAACGGTGTCGAAGGTCCGACGGGTCAGGCGCGGTGCACGGTGATCGTGGTCCAGGCGCCGATGTGGATCCGGTCGCCGTCGTTCAAGGGGATCGCGGTGTGCGCGGCGATCGGCTCCGCTCCGCCGTTCACCGTGGTGCCGTTGGTGGAGTCCTGGTCGACCAGCACCCAGCCGCCGTCCGGCTGCTCCGCCAGCAGGGCGTGCTGGTGCGAGGCGCCCGGGTCCTCCGGCGCGACCGAGAGGTCGATCTCCGGCACCGTGCCCCGGTGCTGGCTGCGCCGGCCGATCCGCAGCTGGCCGCGCCCGGTCAGCGGGATCCGCCGCTCGGGGCAGTACGGCGGGAAGAACAGGCCGGCCGCCTCCGGACCGCTGCGGGTCATCATCGCGGTGAAGTACTCGCGGTCGGCCGCGATCACCGCGAACCAGGTGGTCCGCACCGGCTCGGCGGGCGGGCCCTGCGGGGGTGCGGGCGGGGCCAGGTGGAACGAGGTGCCGAACTCGTCGCCGCGCCGGGACGGGCCGGGCTGGGCGTAGACCGGGCCGGAGTCCTCGCGCGGGTGCGGCGCGCCGTACGGGCCGGGGGCGGGCTGCTCGACCGGGGCCGGCGCGGGGGCCTGCGGCGGGTAGCCGTAGCCGGCGGGCGCGCCGGGCTGCGGCGGCAGCGGCGGGGCTTCGCCCGGGTACGGGCCCGGGGCCGCCTCGCCGTGGTACTGGCCCGGGTGCTGCTGGTGCTGCTGCTGGTGCTGCTGGGGGGCCGGGGCCTCCGGGGCGCCGCCGTACGCCGCCGGGATGTTCAGGGGGGCGGGTGCGGGCGGCGGCGCGGGGGCGGCCGGGAACGGCTGCGGGGCGCGCTGCGGCGCCGAGAGGTCGTAGTCGTAGCCGCACTCCTCGCAGAACCGTCCGGTCTGCGGGCTGCGGCAGATCGGGCAGACCGCCAGGCCCTCGGTGAGGTCGGGGAAGCCCTGCGGGGCGGGCGGCGGCGGGGGGACGGCTCCCGGGGGCGGCGGAATCGCGCCCGGGGGGAGCGTGGCCCCGTACGGGGCGCCGGGTGCGCCGTGCGCCCCCGGGTGTCCGGGCACGCCGGGGTGCCCGCCGGGCGGCTGCGGCAGCGGCTGCGGCGGTGTCATCGGAAATCCGCAGAAGTCGCACCAGTCCTCGGCCTGCGACTCATGGCCCCTAGGGCAGATCGGCATCAGGTCCCCCCTCAATTCCAGCCCGGCCGGGGCTGAGCCCGGCCGTTTCGCGGCCCGGTCGGTGCTTCGGTGGTCACTTCTTCACACGGACGGTCTTGGTCGACCGGGTCTCGATGATCATCGAGTCGGCCTCGCTCACGTTCTTACGGAACCGAACGGTACCCTCCTTCGGGTCCACCACGTCCACCACCTTCTGGAGTAGCCGGTAGGTGCCCTCGTTCCCGGTCGCGTGCGCGATCCGCACGGCGGCGCCGAGCCTGGCGGTGGCCCGGTGGACGTCCCCCGCGCGGTGCGCCTCCATGCCCTCCCGGACGGCCGCGGCGAGCTCCGCCTGGCCGGTGTAGTGGGCGACCTGCGGGCTGATCCGGGTGGACGAGGCGAGGTCGTCCGTCCAGACCGCCTTGACCAGGCCCTGCGACAGCACCTCGGGCGTCCCCCCGGCGACCGACGGCGGCAGGACCAGGCTCACCCGGGCGGCCAGCATCTCGTTGCCGACGGCCGCGGCCGGCACCTCCACGCAGACGTGGTAGTCGCGGCTCTCGTCGCCCCACGAGCCGGTCGGGTAGTCGCCGGCCCGCGGCCCGGACTCGGACCGGCGCGCGGTGAGGTCCTCCAGCGAGGGGGCGACCTGCTTGACGAACCTGACCACCGCGTTGGCGGGGGTCCAGATCCGCAGTGCGACGTCGGCGACCTGCTTGCCCATCGCGCCGGCCATCATCGAGCGGAAGTCCTCGGCCAGGCCCGACGGCTCGGGGACGATGTCCACGGTGCCGAGCAGCGCGGAGGAGATCCTGCGCAGCTCGTCCACCCGCCAGTCGGTGCCCACGCCCCGGCAGTCGGCGGTGAAGCGGCCGGTGGCCCGGTTGATCGCGCGCTCCAGCTCGGCGGCGCTCTCGTGCTCGTTGTTGCCGTCGGTCAGCAGGATGGCGTGCCGGATCGGGATGTCGGGGCGGGTGAGGAAGAGCTGGTCGGCCTTGGTGAGCCAGGTGCCCATGGCGGTGCCGCCGGCCGCGGTGAGCCGTCGCAGCGACTCCTTGGCCCGGGCGCGGGTGTCCGGTGAGGCGACCGCGAGGGTGCCGTCGCCGGGGAAGACCTCGCGGGCCTCGTGGGTGCCGGCGACCACGGCGAAGGCGACGCCGTCGCGGATGGTGTCGACGGCGGCGGCGGTGGCCTCGCGGGCACCGCGCAGCTTGCTCGACGGGTAGTCCATCGAGCCGGAGCAGTCCACCAGGATCACCACGGCGGCGGACTGCCCGTCACCGCCGCCCGGCGCGGTGTCGGCGACGCCGAGCGGCCGGCCGCCGGAGGTGCCGCCGCCCGTCGCGGTCACGGTGACGATGGCGTTCACCTCGCGGGCGCCGTCCGCGAGGTACTCGTTCTGGAAGATCTCCACGTCGAACCTGGGCAGGTTCGGCTTCGCCAGTGTTGCCATGGGCCGGTGGCTCCCGTCGGTCGGTCGGTTGGTGCGGGGGCGGCTGTGCTCGGAGGTCGGGTGGCCGCCTCCAGGGGGCGGCGCGCGGCGGAGCGTGGTGGGGCCCGCGCCCGGCGGGCGCGGGCCCCGGCGGGGCGGCCGGGTCGGCGGTGGCCGGGTCGGCAGTGGTGTCGGGACGGCGGGGGAGCGGTCGGATCAGCGGGCCGGGGGCACGGTCGGGCGCGGCGGGGCGGCGGGCGGCGGCGGGACCGGGGGCAGCGGCGGCAGCGGGGCGGCGGGGGAGCCGATCACCGGGATGTCCGGCAGGGTCGGGTCGTACTCCTCGTCGTCGTCCGCCGCGCCGGCCGCGGCCGGACCGCCCGCGGTGACCAGCGGCAGGTCGAGCGCGGTGGCGGTGCGGCCGTCCTCCTCGTCCGCGGCCGCGGGCGGGTCGATCGGCAGCACGGCGACGGTGATGTTGTCGTGGCCGCCGGCCGCGACGGCGAACTTCACCAGGTCCTGCGCGGCGGCCAGCGGCTCGGTGCGGGCGTCCGGCCGGACCCGGTACGCCAGGTCGGTGGCGGCCTCGGCGTAGTTCCACAGCCCGTCGGTGCAGACCAGCAGCACCCCGGGGTAGTGCGGGGTGAAGCCGATGACGTGCGGCACGACCTCCTCGGCGTCGGCGCCGAGCCAGCCGGTGATGGCGTGGGCGCGCGGGTCCGCGTACGCCTCGGCCTCGCCCATCAGCCCGGCCTCGACCATCCGGGCGGCCCAGGAGTCGTCCTGGGTGAGCCGGAACGGCACGGCGGCGGCCCGGTCGTCGGGGATCCAGTACGCCCGGGTGTCGCCGACCCAGCCGATGGTGATCCGTCCGCCGGCGGCGATGGCGCTGACGTAGGTGCAGGCGGGAGCGTTGACGTCGGGCCGGCTCGGCCGGGTGCCGTCGGTGGCCAGCGCGGCCACCGCGTCGGCCGCGTCGGCGATCGCCCGGCGCATCGCGGCGGTCGGGTCGGTGCCCGCCTCCAGGGAGCTGAGCAGCGACTCGGAGGCGGCGTCGACCGCGGTCTCGGAGGCCTGGTCGGGCCGGTCGGAGGAGGAGACGCCGTCGCAGACCACGGCCACCACGACCGGCTCGCCGCCGGGCAGCGAGGTGGCGGCGACGGTGAAGGAGTCCTCGTTGCGGTGGTGGCGCACACCGCGGTCGCTGACCCCGGCGACGCCGGCCAGCGCCTTCTCCATGTGGTCGCGGGGGCGCGGCTGGGCGCCGCCGCAGGCCTCGCAGTAGCCGTCGGCGGTCACCTGGTGGAGTCCGCAGTGCGCGCACGCGGCCGTGCTCGGGGTGCCCGGGCCGCCGCCCTGGGCGGGCACGGTGGGCGTGTTGGGCAGGGTCGGGGGGTGGTCCTCGCCGTCGGCCGCCGCCCGGGCGGCCGACCAGCCGGCCGGCATCGCGCCGGGGGCGGGCCGGCCGTCCCGGCCCGCCCCGCAGGAGCCGCAGAAGACGTCCTCCGGGTCCATCGGCTCGGCACAGCTGTGGCACACGGTCTGCTGCGGCATCTGTTACACCCACGTCCTGGGACGGGCCCGGTTGGCCCGTTCCACCATCTCGATCCTTGTTTCGGCCCGGTCGGCCAACCGGGCGAGTACCCGGTAGGACTGCTCCAGGGCGAACCGCAGTTCCCTTTCCACCGCGGGCCGTCCCAGCACGCTGACCTCGCCGGTCGCCCGGCCGGGGCCGGTCCCGTTCCCGCTCCCGGTCCCGTCGGGGGACCCGGCGGTCACCCAGCCGAGCGCCGCGCCGAGCACCTCGACGGCGAGTTCCTCGCGGCGGCGGTCGTCCAGGCGCAGCGCGGTCAGCTGCTCGGAGCTCGCGCCGAGGTCGGCGCCGAGCGGGTCGGTGGCGGGCCGCTCGCGCAGCCGGGCCCGGACGGCGGCGATCCGGGCGGCGGTGTACTGGCTGGAGGTGGCCGGGACGGACTCCAGGACGGCGACCGCGCCGGCCCGGTCGTCCCCGGCGAGCCGGACCCGGGCCAGCCCGAAGGCGGCGCTCAGGTAGCTCTGGTCGGTGCTCCACACCAGACGGTAGAGCTCGGCCGCGTCGCCGCCGTCGCCGAGGAGTTCGGCGCAGACGGCGAGGGCCAGCTTGGGGGCGGCCTCGCCGGGGAAGGCGTCGTAGACGGCGTCGAAGGCCTCGGTGGCGGCGCGCAGCGCCCGCTCGCGGGGCCCGGCCGACTCGCCCCCGCCCTCGGCGGGGCCGCCGTCCGGGTCGGCGGCGGAGACCAGCGAGGCCAGGCCCCGGTACCAGACCACCCGCCAGTCGTCCGGGTGGTCCTGCTCCAGTGCGGCGAGGGCCTCGGCGGCCTGCCGCCCGTGGCCGAGTTCGAGCAGCGCGCGCAGCGCCCGCAGCCGGCGCTCGACCGAGTCGGCGGGGGCGCCGTCCAGCGCGGCCAGCGCCTCCTGCGGGTCGGTGGCCAGCAGGGTGGCGAGGAAGCCGGCGTTCGGGTCGGCCGGGTCGATCCGCGGGACGGGCAGCGCGAGCGCGGCGGCGGCCGGGTCGAGGGCGGTCAGCCGCAGCTCGCCGGGCCGCACCGTAGGTGCGACCAACTCGTTGTCGACGACCCGCAGTTCGGGGCCGAACAGGGTCGAGGGCGCGGGCCGGGCGCGGCCGTCCTGGAGGGCCAGGACCTCGCGCAGCACACCGGTGAGCTGGTCGGCCATCTCCTCGGCGGAGGCGAACCGGCGGGCCGGGTCGGGGTCGGTGGCGCGCACCAGCAGCCGGTAGTAGGACTCGTAGGCGGCGAAGGCCGGGACGGACTCCGGGCCGGGCAGGGTGTCCCGGTAGGTGGTGGAGTAGCCCTGGAAGTCGAAGCTGAGGACGGCGAGGGTGCGGGCCACCGTGTAGAGGTCGGAGGCGGGGGAGGGGCCGTCGGTGGCGATCTCCGGAGCCTGGTAGCCGATGGTGCCGTAGATCGGGCCGTCGTCGTCGAAGCGGCGGACGGCGCCCATGTCGATGATCTTGAGGGTGTCGCCGCTCTGGATGACGTTGTCGATCTTGAAGTCGCAGTAGACCAGGCCGCGCTGGTGCAGGTAGCCCAGCGCGGGCAGCGCCTCCAGCGCGTACGCGATCGCCTGCTCGACCGGCAGCGGGTCGCGTCGCCCGTCCGGGGTGCGGCGCTCGTTGGCGATGTCCTTGAGCGACTTGCCGCCGACGTACTCCATCACGATGTAGCCGTCGGTGGCGCCGGTCCGCAGGTCCGGGTGCTCGGCGAAGTTGATGATGCGCACGATGCCCGGGTGGTCCACCTCGGCCAGGAACCGGCGCTCGGCGACGGCCACCGCCAGCGCGTCCTCGTCCCCGGTGTCCAGCAGGCCCTTGAGCACCACCCACTTGTCGTTGACCCGCCGGTCCACCGCCAGGTAGATCCAGCCGAGGCCGCCGTGCGCCAGGCAGCCCACCACCTCGTACTGCCCGCCGACCAGGTCGCCCCGGCGCAGCTTGGGGGTGAACGAGTACGGGGTGCCGCACTTGGTGCAGAAGCCCTCCGGGCGGCCCGGCTTGCCGCCCCGCTCCCGGCCCACCGGTGCGTCGCACTTGGAGCAGTACCGCTTGCGCTCGGGCACCTCGGGGTTCTCCAGCACCGCCTGTGCCGGGTCGGCGGCCGGGACGGTGGGGACCGTCACCAGGCCGGCGCCCAGGCGGTGCCGGTTGGCGGTGGCGCTGCCGCGGCTGCTGCGCACCGAGACCGACCGGCCGCTGCCGGTGCGGGTCGAGCGGTGCGAGCGGGAACGGCCGGACAGCGAGCGGGCCGAGCCGCTGCGGGCCGAGGTGCGGGCGGAGCCGGTGTCGGGGTCGAACACGATCTCCGCGGTGGAGGTGTACGCCGCGGAGCCGGGCGTCCCGGAGCGCGGGGCCGGCACGCCGGGCGGGGTGAGTCCGCATTCGTCGCAGTAGCCGTCCGTGTCGACGGTCCCGGCGCAGTCGCGCGGGCAGGGGTCGCCCGCTCCGGCCGGGGCGGGCGCCGCCGGTCCGGTGGCGGTCCTCACCGAGGAGGTCCCCTCCGGGGCGAGCCCGCACTCGTCGCAGTAGCCGTCCGCATCGATCGTCCCGGTGCCCCCGCACTCGGGCCGCACGCACGTCTCGCCCATCACCCTCGGCCCCCCTGTACCCGTCCGTCGACAGCCTGTCCGTCGGCCGGCTCCCCGCCGGCCGCCGCCCCGCCCGGCTCCGATCCGTCCCGTCCGTCCCCGCCCGGAGCGCCCGGAGCGCCCGGAGCGCCCGGAGCGCCCGGAGCGCCCGGAGCGTCCGGCTCCGGGCCCTCCGGTGCCGGGCGCAGCGCCTGCTGGAACCGGGCCACCGCGCCGGCCGCCGCCCGCAGGTCGCACGGCGCGCTCCACAGCAGCCAGCGCGCCTTCTCGTACCGCTCCACCACTTCCGGGTCCTCGGCCATCCGCAGCCGGGCCGCCATCGCCTTGTACGCGTCCAGGCGCCCGCGCAGCTCGGCCCGGACGGCCAGCGGCTGGGTCACCTCGGTCAGCGACTGCCGGGCCCTGGCCAGCTCCTTGGCCGCCGCGTCCTCCAGCGCGTCCAGCAGCGGCGCCAGCCGGTACCACTGCCCGCTCTGGCGCAGCTCCAGGGCCACCACGATCCGTTCGCGCAGTGCCGAGGCCGGTCCGGGGACGGCCGGCACCTCGGTGGCGGCGATCTTCGCCAGCACCTCGCCGCGCGCCCGGCGGGCCTCGGCCAGTGTGGCGTCGGCCCGTTGCAGCAGGTCGCCGACGCCCTGCAGGCGCTCCTCGGCGTCGTCGCGCAGCCGCAGCAGGTTCTCCAGCTCCAGCCGGACGTCGTCCAGCGCCCGCCCGGCCAGGTCGAAGCGTTCGGTGTCCACCACCCCGGCGGGCGTGGCGAGCGCGCCGCCGTCGGGCACCGTGCCGCGCTGCGCGGGGACGCGCGCGGGCCGCCAGAGCGCCAGCGGGTCGCCGCGCACCTCGGTCCGCAGCCCGCCCAGGTCGGCCTCCAGCGCCTCCAGGTCGTCGCCCAGCGGATGGCCGCCGGCACGCACGCCGAGCGAGGCCGCCAGGGTCTGCACCCGGCGCAGTTCGGCGATCAGCAGGTCGATCCGGGCGGGCAGCGCTGTCCAGACCGCGTCGGCCGCCGACACCACCTCCAGGACGGTGGCGTACCAGGCGTTCATCCGGTCCATCAGCACGTCCAGGCTGATCCGCTCGACCAGCCGGGCGGGGGCGCCGAGGCGCTGCGGGCCGTCCGGCGCGCCGCCGGGCACGGTGACCGCGTCGCCCGTCAGCAGCTCGCTCAGCTCGGTGAGTTCCGGCCCGCCCGGCCGCGCCTTGCGGGCCCGCACCGCGCGGGCCGAGGCGAGCGCCTCGGAGTAGCGGTCGAACAGCGCCCAGAGCAGCGGCAGGCCCTGTCCGACGACGGCCCAGCGCTCCTGGGTGCGCCCGGTCAGCTCGGCGCCGTCGAGCAGCCGCAGGCCCGGGTGGTCCTGGAGGGAGAGCAGCGCCGACTCGACCGCGTCGCGTTCCGCGCCGAGGCGCGCCAGCGCGCGGTCCACCTCCTCCCGGCTCAGCACCGGGCCGGCCGAAGCCGCCATCGCCCTCTCCCCTCCTCCGCCTGTTCCGCGCGTGCCACCTGCTCCGTTCCGTCTCCCCGGGCGCCGCCACCGGCGCCGGGGGCCGCCGGACAGACCCTAACGCGTGGCCCGGGGCCTGTCTGTCCGCCCGTCACCGCGGTGTCGGCCAGTGCCGGTCGGCGTCGTCCAGCAGGTACGGCTTGAGCCAGCTGTCGTACGCCCGGCGCCAGCCGCCGTTGGCGTAGTAGTCGTTGAGCACCTGGTTCACCCGGGCGGTCAGGTCGGTGCTGTTCTTCAGCATCGCGACGCCCATCACGCCCGGCCGCACCTCGCCGTCCAGCACCTTGACGGTCTGGTCCTGCGCCGCCTGGCCGGCCGCCAGGCCGTCGTCGGTCATCGTCGCGTCGACCTTGCCCAGCTGCATCAGCACCAGGCAGTCCAGGTTGTTCTCCACCGGGACGACCTGCTTGAGCGGTCGGGTCTTCAGCTCCACCAGGGCGGTGGAGCCGGTCGCCGCGCACGCGGTGGTGCCGTTCAGCGCCTCGTCGAGGCTCCTGGCCGGCGAGGTCCTGGGCACCAGGACCCGCTGGCTGGTGGTGAAGTACGGCCGGGAGAAGGCGATCTCCTCCAGTCGTTCGCAGGTGATCGACATGGTGCGGACGATGATGTCGACCCGGCCCTCCTTGATGTACTTGATCCGGTCGGCGGTCGGCACCGCCTTGAACACCACCTTCTCCGGGTCGCCCATGATGGCGGTGCCGATCGCCCGGGCGAGGTCGATGTCGAAGCCCTCCAGCCGGCCGGTGTTGGGGTTGCGCGAACCCCACCGGTAGCTGTTCAGGTCGATGCCGACGACCAGGCTGCGGCGGGCCTTGATGGCCTGCACCGCCGCGCCGTCCACCGTGCTGGGCGGAACGCTCCGGTACAGGTCGCAGGGCTCCGCCCGGCCGCTCTGCTCCGCCTCGTCCTGCTGGGCGGCCAGCGGCACCTGCGCCGGTGCGCCCGCCTCCCGGCCGCCGTGCGGCCCGCCCGCGCCGAGCGCCAGCGCGCCGGTGGCCAGCAGCGCCAGTGCCGCCGCCGTGCGGGCCGCCCGCAGTGCGGTGGCGCGGCCCCGTCCCCGGTCCGTGATCGTGCCCATCTCGTCCGTCCCCCCTCTACCGGTACTCGGCCAGTCGGCGGCCGAGGCCGCCCAGCGCCGCGGCGGCGGCCACCAGGCCGAGTGCGGCGATCCCCACGGCGGCGGTGCGCAGGTCGTCGTCGACGCCCAGGGCCTCGTCCCGGAACCGGCCCTCCTCCAGCAGGGCGGCCTGCGCCAACTGCCGGTCGGCGGCGGCGAACGCGGCGTCGGCCGTCTTCGGCGCGTCGGCCTCCCCGGCCGTCACGGTGGCGTCCAGCGCGGCCTGGTAGTCGCCCTGGTTCTCCAGCGCGGTGGCTGCGGTGTGCCGCTCGTTCCACTGCTCGTAGTCGCGCACCGCCTGGTCGACGGTGGCCCGGGCGGCGGCCGGTGCCAGCGCCCGGGCCTGCGCCAGGGTGCCCGCGGGCTCGCCGCGTTCGGGGGCCCGGGTGTACAGCCGGCCGGTGGTCGTCGTCCAGAGGTTCGAGTAGGTGGAGCTGGAACCGCGCGAGACGTAGTGCAGGTTCTCCGCCAGCCGGGCGGTCAGCACGTCCACCCGGGCCGCGTTGAGCGCCCGCAGCGGCGCGGCGCCCTCGCGCTCGCCGCGTCCGAGCGCCGCGCCGGCGCCGGTGGCGCTGACGGTCAGCCAGAGCACCGCCGCCAGGACGGACGCACTGGCGGCCAGCAGGCCGATGTTGAAGACCCGGTTGGTCCGCCGGAACAGCGCCAGCTGCACCCAGGCCAGCGCGAGCAGCGCCACCAGCCCCAGCGCGTACCCCGCCCACGGGGTGGCCCGGGCCTGCGCCAGGTCGTCGGCCAGCACCTCGTCCTGGGCGGCCGACAGCCGGGCGGCGGCCGGCAGCAGCTCGCTGCGCATCTGCTCGGAGGCGTACCGCTGGTAGGCGCCGCCGAGCGGGAAGCCCTGCCGGTTGTTGGCCCGGGCGGTCTCCACCAGCCCCGCGTACACCGGGACCTTCTGGTTGAGGGTGGAGAGCAGTTCCTGGAGGTCCGAGGAGGAAGTGGTGCGGGCGGCTGCCTCGGAGATCAGCTGGGAGGCCGTCCTGAGGTCCTGCTCGTAGCGCTCCCGGACGGCCCGGGGTTCGGCGCCCGCCAGCAGGAAGCCGCTCGCCGCGGTGGCGTCGGCGTCGGCCAGCGAGCGGTTGATCTCGGCGGCGGCCTGGCTGAGCGGCTGGCTGGAGTCGACCACCCGGCCGGCCGCCGCGGCGCGGGAGTCCAGCTGGACGGCGGTCAGCGCGCCGAACGCGAGGGTCAGCGCCGCGAGCAGCGCCCCGGCGAGCCGCAGCCGCCCCGGTGCCGTCCGGGCGGCCCGCCCCAGCCGGGCGACCGGCCCGCGCCGTACGACCGCCGCCGCCTCCGTACCGCCGGACCGCGTCGCGGGCGGTCCCGGCCTCTCGATACGCACCGGTGTCGCCACCAGCCTCCCCCTCCCCAGTGGCCCGCCCTCCGTCTCCGGGGCCCGGCCGTTGCCAGCAGTATGGCCGTCACTCCCGGCGGCCACACCCGAGTTGCGCGGATCTTGAGCCGTGCGCACCACCGTGCTCCGCGGCTCCCGGGCTCCCCCTGCCCGGGCCGCCCCGGGACGCGGGGCGGGCGGCGAACGGGTCGACGCGGCACGCACCCTACGCGGTTCCCGGGCGTTGCGGAGGATCGGGGTCCGGTTGTGCGGGTGCGCTCCCGGCGCTCCCCGGCCCGGCGGTTCGTGCGCCGGTGCGACGGCCGGGCCCTCCGTACGATGGCGGCATGCGTCTTCTGGGAACGATCTCCGCCGACCGACCGCTGCTCGTCGTCGCCGTCCGGGAGGAGGCCGCCCACCTCGGCGACCACCTGCCGGTGCTGCTCACCGGCATCGGCAAGGTCAACGCCGCCGCCGCGCTGGCCACCGTCCTCGCCGAGGGCCCGCACCCCTCCGAGGTGGTCAACCTCGGGACCGCCGGCGCCCTGCGCCCCGGCTGGGAGGGCACCCACACCGTCACCCAGGTGATCCAGCACGACATCGACACCCCGACCCTCTACGCCCTGACCGGCCGCACCTACGGCGCCCCGCTGGTCGTCGGCAAGGGCGAGGGCCCGGTGCTGGCCACCGGCGACCTCTTCGTCTCCGACCCGGCCGCCCGCGACCGGCTCGCCGAGCACGCCGACCTGGTCGACATGGAGGGCTACGCCGTCGCCACCGTCGCCCACCGGGCCGGACTGCCGGTCCGCCTGGTCAAGCACGTCAGCGACGAGGCGGGCGACGGCGCCAGCCACACCTGGCGGGAGACCGTCGACGACTGCGCCCGCCACCTCGCGGACTGGCTGCACGCCCAGGGCTGGTGACCGTCCGTCGGCCCGGTCCGGCGGCCGGGCCGGTCGGCCCGGGCGGCTGGTCGGGGCGGCTGGCTAGGGTGGCGGCATGACCGATGACGCCACGACCGCCCGCAAGCGGACCGACCTGCGCCCGCCGGGGATCAACGCCGACGAGCACACCACGCTGCTCGCCTTCCTCGACTACCTGCGTGACTGCGTGATCGCCAAGACCGAGGGGCTCTCCGACGAGGACGCCCGCCGTCCCGGCGTCGACTCCGGGACCAGCCTGCTCTGGCTGGTCCGCCACCTCGCCGCCGTCGAACTCAACTGGTTCCTCTGGGCCTACCGGGGCGACGACGTCGAGCCGTGGGACGACGACGCGCCCTCGCCGGGCGACGAGACGGTGGCGGGAGCGGTCGCCGAGTACCGGGCGGCGGTCGCCCGCGCCAACGAGGTGATCGCCGGGGCGGCCGAGGTCCTCGACCGCCCGGGCGTGCGCTCGCTGCGCCCGGGCGCCGAAGCGCCGTCGATGCGCTGGCTGCTGGTGCACATGATCGAGGAGACCGCCCGGCACGCCGGCCACGCCGACATCCTCCGCGAGCGGCTGGACGGTTCGACCGGCCGCTGACGGACCGCGGAGCGCTCCGCCGCCCCCGCGCACCGGAAGGG
>NZ_JBHVER010000190.1:0-16241 GCF_042802195.1 Kitasatospora sp. NPDC057500
CCCCCCACCCGCCTGCTGGCGGGTGCCCACCCCGGGCCTGGCCGGGCGGCCCGAGGGTGCCGCCCGGCCCACCAGTGCTCGAGTCACCCGTAGGCCGCCACCGGGGGAGAGATCTCGACATGCGGTGCTCTGGCTCCCAGCAGGGCGGCTCGTGCGCGTGCGACACCTCTGGCTGTCACAGAAGTGCCGCCCCCGGCCGCCTTGGGCTGTTCACCGAGACCCGCGCAGGCCCGGCAGATCCCCTGTGCGGGCACCGGATCGTGGCACTCGGCGCACTCGGAGTAGCTGGCTCTCCGCGTCCCTTCCGCCGGCCGACAGGGCGGCATCTTGTGTTCCAGCCGGTAGCGGAGCACGGCTGCCGCCGAATGCATCGGAGCCGGCAGCCCCGGCAACAGGGCGTGCGCGAGATCGGCCGCAGTGCACCCGCGCGCCAGCCACTGCCCCACCAGCGGCGCCAGGTCCCGCGCCTCGGCCTCACCCAGACGCAACTGCGGCTCGGGCCGGATCACACGGAACAGGGTGTCCACCGCCTCCCTCTCCCCATCGTCCATCGACTCCGGGGGGAGGGTGGGTTCTTGGCCCCGGTCCTTTACAACAGGGCCGCCAGCGCCGCCGGTTGGCGGCCCACCGGACGCCGGGAGGGTGACACCCGGCCGCGCGAACTGCGGGGTGTCATAGACGTGCGCCTCACTGCGAAGCGTCCCGTCGGGCAGCCGAACCTTCTCGACCCGGTAGTACCCGGCGTCGGTGAGCTCCTTCAAGGCCTTGCGAACGGCCCCACGCCCCTGCGGACTGGTGTCGGCCATGTGCCGCCCGTCCTCCCGCCACCCATCGGGCCGGGAGAGCAGATCCGCGAGCAGACCGCGGGCGGTGTAGCTCAACTTCCGGTACTGCAACACGAAGTTGGGCAACACGGTGAAGTTGCGCGCGTGGGCGCTACGATGGATGTGCATGGGAGTGTCAGCTCCTGTTGCCTGACCCCGGGGTGTTTCCGCACCGCCGGGGTCGCATTTTGCTCTTTGAGCACGGAACGTACCACGCCGTTTGACGCAGCGTGAGTCATTCGTGACTTCCTGATAGGGTCCGAGGTCGCTCAGCTCGGCGACTCCCAACTACCGTTGCCCCATGACTGACTCAGAGGGGAAACGGCATGACCGTGATCGCGGTGACTGGGCACATGGACCTCACCGAAGAGAGTGTCGTCCTGGTCCGCGAAGCGCTGGATCAGCTACTCGCTGACCACACCGAGCACGGCTTCACCGGTGTCTCGTGCATCGCCAAGGGTGCGGACTCGATCTTCGCCGACGCGGTGCTCTCGCTCGGCGGTCGACTGGTTGCCGTGATCCCGTCGGCCGACTACCGCCAGACCAAGGTCAAGCCGGCATACGCAGCCGAGTTCGACCGTCTTCACCAGGCCGCCGCCGAGGTTGTCGTCATGCCGTTCGCCGAGGCCGACCGCGAAGCGTACGAAGCCGCCAACAACGAGTTGTTGCGCCGTGCCGACCAGTTGTTCGCCGTGTGGGACGGCAGGCCCGGCAGCGGGCGCGGGGGGACCGCTGACACCGTCGCCGCAGCCCGTGCCGCCCAACTGCCGGTGACCGTCGTGTGGCCCGAGGGTGCCGCCCGTACGAGTTGACGTTGCCATCAGCGGACCGCGAGCCCTGCCGCCCCGAAACGGATGTTTCGGGGCGGCAGGGTTTGTGACTACCTGACGGCGGTGAGCTCCCCGCGTGCGACGGCCGCGCGGAGGACCGTGGCGATCTCCGGCGGCAGGAGGTTGACCGTGGCGAGGGCCCCGGTGGTCAGGGGGATCTCCTCCAAGAGGTACTCGCCCCGGCCTTCCTGGCTGAACTCGGGACCGCTGCGGTCCTCGAAGCTCCACTCCTCGACGGTGGCGAGGTAGAAGTCCTGGCGCTCGCCGTCACCCTCGACGGTGTGGAGCAGGCCGACGATCTCCGCTTTGCCGGCGATCTCTTCACGCACCTCGCGCAGCAGGGCGTCCTCGGGGCCGGCGTCGGTCGGCTCGACCTTGCCGCCGACGATCACCCAGTACGGATCGACGCCGGGGCGGATGCGTTTGATCAGCAGCACGGTGTCGTTCGGAGTGAGGAGGACGGCTCGGACTCGGTGCTGCATGGTGCCTTCTTTCGCTGGTCGAACGTCAATTCGCCGCCGCGCAAACCGCTCGTTCGGGGGAACGATTTGCGTGGCAGTGGTATATCTGCGAGCGGGCGGCCAGGCTGGTGCCGCGACCTCGGAGGGAGCGAAGTCATGTCGGTTGTTGCGTTCGCGCAGTTGCTTCTGCCTGACTCGCCGTACGCCATGTGGGTCCGGGGAGAGCTGGAGGAGTACCTCCGTCTCCCGGACGACGGTACGCGGGTGGAAGTTGTCGGAGGGGAGATCGTCGTGTCACCGGCGCCGGTATTTGCCCATGGTGGGATCCTCTCGGACATCCAGCGAGGTTTTGAGCGGGCCTTGTTCGTGGATGACAGCTTTTCTTGGAGGGCAGTCCAGACGATCAACCTGGACCTGGTCGAGGCCGGGGACGGTTACATTCCCGACTTGGTGGTGCTGCACAAGGACAACGAAGCCGAGAAGCGGTCGCAGGACGTTCTCCACCTCCACCCGCATGATCTTGAGTTGGTAGTCGAGGTGACCTCGGTATCCAATGCCTGTCATGATCGTCGTCCCATGTTCGGTCGGCAGGTCAAGCCCACCAAGTGGAATGGGTACGCGCGGAGCGGAGTGCCGTACTACTTGCTGGTGGACCGGGACCCGCGGCAGCCGGGCGTCACCTTGTTCGGCGAGCCGGACAAGGCTGAGGCCACGTACCAAACCCTGGGTGAGTGGAAGTTCGGGGAAGGCGTTCGGCTGCCGGAGCCGTTCGGCGTCGAGATCAACACCGAAACCTGGAAGCCTTGGGGCGCGTAGACCCGGGTGGAATGGTGCCGCCCCGGAACGAGTGTCGTTCCGGGGCGGCGGTGTTCGTGGGGCGGTCAGGCGGTGCGGGGGCGCTTGGCGACGGCGAGGGCCAGGGCGGCGCAGAGGAAGGCGGCCAGGAGGGTGAAGCCGCTGGTGGCGGGGAGGAGGCCGTACGCCTGGACGAGGGCGCCCACGGCGACGATGGGGAGGGAGGAGCCGAGGTAGATGATGATCCAGAGGGAGGAGAGCTCGGAGCCCCTCCGTTCGGGGTTCATCGCGGCGACGGCGGTGGTGAACAGGGAGCGGAAGGCGATGCCCTGGCAGGCGCCGCCGAGGACGCTGCCGACGAAGAGGAGTGCGGGGGTGCCGGTGTACTGGGCGGCGACGACCAGGCCCAGGCCGGTGGCCAGGCCCGCCATGCCGAGGGCGATGACCAGGCGGTCGGCGGCGGGTGGGACGAGCAGCTGGGCGACGGCCGAGGAGCCGAGCAGGAGGGCCGCGACCACGGCGCCGATCAGCTTGGAGTCGGTGTGCAGCAGCTTGGCGGCGAAGGCCGGGGCCAGGCTGAGGTAGACGCCGAACACCGCGTAGGAGATGAACCCGGCCGTGGCGGCGAGCAGGAACTCGCGGCGGCCGGTGCGCGGCAGCCGGGGGCGCTGGGGGCGCAGGTGGGCCGGGGTGGTGATGCGGGGCGGGGAGGCCGGCGGGCGGTTGCGGCCGGGCATCCGGGGGTGGACCAGGGCGAGCGGCACGCAGAGCGCGAGCAGGGCGATCGAGTGCAGCAGGAACGGGCTGAGCAGCGGGTCGGAACCGCCGGCGAGCAGGGCGCCGATCACCGGGCCGAGGGCGACGCCGCCCGCCGAGCAGGCCAGGGTGATCTTGGCGGCCCGGGCCGGGTGCTCGGGCATCAGGTCGCCGAGGGCGGCTCCGGCGGCGCCCGTCGACAGGCCGACGGCGATGCCCTGGACGGCGCGGCCGGCGGCGAGCTGCCAGAAGCTGCCGGAGGTCGCGAAGACGACGTCGCCGACGGCGGACAGCGCGACGGCGGGCAGGATCAGGGCGCGCCGGCCGAGGTGGTCGGACCAGTGGCCGACCACGGCCAGGACCGGGACCAGCGCGAACACGTAGATCGCGAAGAGGATCGTGGTGTCCAGCGCGGTCAGGTTCAGCTGCTGCTGGAGGAGCGAGTAGATCGGCGTGGCCAGGTTGGCGCCGATCAGCATGAGCAGCAGGGCGGCGGCGACGAGGCCGACGCGGACTCCGCGCAGCGCGTTCCAGCGGCTGATCGCGGAGAGCTGGAGCTGGGCGCGCGGCGCGAGCTCCAGGGGAAGCAGGGCCTCCGACAGTCGGCGTCCGTCGAACTGCGCGGTGCGCAGGCCGGAGCCGGCGGGGGAGAGGTCCGCCATGGCAGGGGTCTCCTGTGGCCGGGCACCACCCGGGTCGGCGGGGTGTGCCGGCGCGCCCGTCCTGGCGGCGCTGTGGTGGTGGCCTCGGTGCGGGCTCCCTGGTGGGGCAGGTGAGCTGAGAGGGGGGCAACGTTGCCCGTCGGCGCGCGCGGGGTTGTGCGCGGTACCGACTTCGAAGGATAAGGGGTGGGCGCACGGTTGCGGCGCGCGCCCCTTGAGGCCGGGCGTCGGGGGTGCCCGGCCTATACGCTGAGGTGGTGGACCGGTGACGCGGAGGTGATCTCCGCGGCCCGGCCCGGCTGACCGCTCGGCGTAGGGAGAACGCGCAACGATGGCCGCACGACGTCGTAGGAACGCCGACACCCCCGCGTCGGGCGAGGGCGCGGTGCTGCCCGCCGACCTGGAGCTGCAGGATCTGTACGGGGCGTTCGCCGCGCACGGGCTGGACGACGACGACCTGGACGACGCGGCCGTGCTGGTACCGCCGGTCACCCTGCCGTCCGAGCCGGAGCTGGCCGAGCAGGCGAAGGCCGTCCCGATGCTCGCCTGGGCGCTGGAGCTGGCCCGCTGGACGGCCCCGCACCGCGCGGTGGACGAGTTCGGCGACCTCACCGGCCCGGACCGGGCCCCGGCCGCCCGGCTGCTGGGCCTGGCCCCCGAGGAGGGGGACGCGCCGGAGGAGGCGGTGGTCGAGGCGATGCGCGCCTGGTCGCTGGCCTGCGACCTGGACCTGGTCGAGCTCGGCACCACGGCGGCCGGCGAGCACGTCGCCGTCCCCGGGCCGGACCTGGAGCCGGCCGAGGCCGGGGACACCGACACCGTCCTGGAGCTGTGGCTGACGGCCGCCGGGATCGTCCGCGAGCTGGCGGCGGAGGCGGACTCCCAGGAGCTGGAGCCCACCGAGGACCCGGCGGAGGCCGACGAGGACGGCCTGAACGAGGTCGAGGACGCCCGCGACGAGGCCGCCGAGCTGCTCGACGAGGCGCTCCAGGTGCTCTACGAGACCACCGCCTTCGCCGAGCCGGGCAACGAGACGGTGCCGCTGGGCGTGCTGGCCGCGCTGCTGGTGGTCCCGGAGGGCGAGGAGCCGAGCGACGAGCTGCTCGGGGACATCACCGATGTGATGGTCGCCCTGGATCCGATGCTCGCCGACCTCGCCGAGCTGGGCGTGCTGGAGTACCGGCCGATCGACCCGGAGCTCTTCGACGAGGAGGAGGAAGGGGCGGACGAGCGGGCGGAGCCCGCGGAACTGGACGAGGCGGAGTCCGCCCGGTTCGGGCTGGTCCGGCTCACCCCGCTGGGCCAGTTCGGGATCCGGCAGTGGCTGCTGGAGGACGGCTACGACGCGCCGCTGGTCGGCGACCTGGCCCAGGGCGACGCCGCCGAGCTGCTGCGCGGGGTCAGCGAGGCCGCCAATGTGCTGCCCGAGGAGGAGCTGAAGGTCTGGGTGGCCGGACGGGAGCCGGCGGAGGCGGCGCGCGAACTGCTCGCGGCGGCGCGCGGCACCGACGCGTACGCCCCGATGCGGCGGCTGCTCTGCCACTCGGCGCTGACCCTGCTCGGCGCGCCCGCCGAGCCGGCCGTCCGGGAGGTGCTGGACGACCCGGAGCTGGGCGGCGGCGCGCGGGCCTGGCTGGTCTCGCTCGGCGTGGCGGACGTGCCCGTGCCGGACCGGGCGATGGCGCTGTGGACGGTGGTGGACGCCTTCGCGGCCCAGCTGCTGGACACCGGCGGCGATCCGGACCAGCTGCGCGACCTGGTCGCCGAGCTGCCGGTGACGGACGACCCGGTGGGCTACTTCGGCGAGCTGTGGCGGGTCGAGCACCCCTACACGGCGGACGTGCTGGAGGCGGTCGGCGAGCTGCATCCGGACCGGGCGGTGGCCAAGGAGGCCCGCAAGGCGGCGTTCAAGGCCCGCTCCAAGGGCTGAGCGCCGGTCCCGCCGATCAGTCCGGCAGGTCGAGCGAGCCGTCCTCGGTGAAGGCGAAGAACGGGTTGTGGGCCAGCTCCCAGAGGTGGCCGTCCGGGTCCTCGAAGTACCCGGAGTAGCCGCCCCAGTGCGTCGCCGCCGGTGCCTTGACCACGATGGCGCCGGCGGCCACCGCCGTCTCCAGGGCGGCGTCCACCGCCGCCGTGGACTCCAGGTTCACGGCGAGGGTGACGCCGCGGAACGCCGGTTCGCCGGCGGACGGCACGCCCGCGTCGGCGGCCAGTTCGTCGTGCGGGAAGAGGCCGAGCACCGAGTCGGCGGTGCGGAACCAGACGATCGAGGGGCTGGACGCGGCGGAGCGGTGCCAGCCGAGCGCTTCGTAGAAGCGGGCGCTGCGGTCGAGGTCGGCCACCCCGAGGGTGACGATGCTGAGCCGGGCGGGGAAGGGCGTGGTCGCAGTCATGGCCGCCAGCCTAGGGAGGGGGACCGACAGCGGCGCCCCGGACGGGTCCGTCCGGAGGGACGGCCGATCCGCCCGGCGGGCAATGGGCCTGATGACCCGGCAGTTCGGGCCACGTATCGTTGCCCGGGTGCCGACGGCACGGTGCGGACGGCGAGGGCAAGGGGGTGCGGCGCGGGATGACGCGGGCGAGCGGAGGCGGCCGGGACGGCCGGTTCGGGGATGGTGCGGGGACGGTCGATCCTTGCGACCGCCGGGAGGAACCCCCCGGGAAACGTCCGGGGGAGCGCCCGGACGGCGGCCCGGACCACCACCCGGGCGAACCGGTGAACGGATCCGCGGACGGGTCGGCGGGCGAATCCGCGGGCGAGCGCCCGGCCGGCGGCCTGGAGGAGTTCCTCGCCGTCCAGGAGGACCTCGCCCGCCGCGCCCTCGTCGCGGCCGACTTCCCGGTGTACGGCGTCGCCCCCGCGCGCGGCCTGGGCGGCGGCGCGCTGGTCGCCTACGGGACGGACAGCGGCGCCGCGGTGGTCGCCGGGCTGCCGGACGCCGGACTCACGGACGCCGTGCCGTGGGACGCGCCCGGCTGGATCGAGGTCGGCTTCGGCGACTGGACCTCGCCGGACGGCCCGTACGTCACCGTGCGCACCCACCGGCCCGGCGCCGACCGGTACGAGCCGCTGCCCGAGCTGGAGGACGTCGTCGAGGACGAGCGCGACCGCGTCTACGAGCAGCTCGGCGTCGACGAGGGCGACACGCCCGGCCGGGTCAGGGCGCTGCGCGAGTGGATAGCCGTCGACGGCGAGTCGCACGCCGTCGAGGTGCACGAGGACCGGCGCGGCCTGTGGTCCGGCGCGGCGCTGCCCGGCTGCGCCCCGGTCGACGGCGCCGAGCCGGTCTGGGCGGGCCGGTTCCGGGTGGACGGCCTGACCGTCACGGTCTGCGGGCGCGGCGTGCCGCCCGGCGGCGTCGAGCTGGCCCGGATCCGGGACCACGAGGGCTGCCTGGGCGGGCGCACCGCGCTGCTGCGCGAGCTGGCCGTCCGGCGCGGTCGGCACCTGCCGGTGGAGCAGCGCGAGCTCTCCCCGGTCACCGGGCTGGAGGCGCACCGGGCGGTGATCACGCACGGCATCGTGGAGGCCGCCGCCCTGGAGGCGCGGCTGCGCTCCGGGCGTCCGCCCCGGCCGCCCCGGGGGGCGCGCGCGGAGGCGGGCGAGCTGCGCCGGGAGGCGGCGGTGCGCCAGCAGATGCGGCTCGCCTCGGAGACCCGGGCGGAGGCGGTCGAGGCGGTGGCCGCGATGGTCGAGCAGCTCGGCCGGCTCTCCCAGCTGACGCACTGGGTGGTGGGCACGCCGGAGGGCGAGGCCGCGGTGGAGGAGTCGATCCGGTACACGGTGTTCGCCAGCGAGGTGGCCAGCGTGCCGGCGCAGCGCGCCTGGCGGCGGCTGCGGAGCGGGGAGCGCGGGGAGGACCGGATGGGCGAGCAGCTGTGGCTGGCGGCCTGGGAGCAGTGGCGGTCGGCGCGATCGGGAGGCTGAGCCGGGGCGCAGGGCGGGGTGCGGGGCCGGGTGCAGGGCGGGGCGCCGGGACGGACGCCGGGATGGACGCCGGGCCGTGCGCGAGGCCGACGCGGCCCGTAGGGTCGAAGGAGCAGGCTGACGGACCGCCGCGGGTCGAACAGTGGATGACGGTCGGCCGACCGGCGGTGTGACCCGTGATGACCAGGCAAAAGGTGGGAGACGGGTTCGCATAAGGTCGGCCAATGACCACCCTGACGAGGTGTTCGATTCACCGGCCGTTCACCGGACGGGCGGAGTCTGCTGGGCGTCGACGACCACCTCGACACCTCGCACGGCCACGCACCGGGGAGCACCCCGGTCGCCGGCCCACCCCTCAGGAGTGACTGCCATGTCGCTGTCCCGCCGGGACTTCGTCAACCGTTCCACCCTCGTCGGGGCCGGCGTTCTGATCGCCGGCAGCGCCGAGGCCCTGGCCAGCGCGCCGGGCGCGATCGCCGCCCCGGCCGGTGGCGAGGTGCCGGTCGCCGAGGCCGCCGGGGCCGAGCGCGTCGCCGTCGGCTACGGCCCGCTGGTCGCCGACCCGGAGGGCCTGCTCGCGCTGCCCAAGGGCTTCAAGTACAAGGTCCTGAACCGCACCGGTGTCACCAAGCTGCGCACCGGCGAGTTCACGCCGAGCAACCACGACGGCACCTCGGCGTTCGAGGACGAGCGCGGCGGCAACCTGCTGGTCGTCAACCACGAGCTGGGCGGCGCCCGCGCCAACTGGCCGAACCCGGTCCCGCTGACCGAGGGCCACGTCTACGACCCGGGCGCGGCCGGCGGCTGCACCATCGTGCACGCCAAGGCCAACGGCAAGGTCGAGCAGTGGGTCGGCATCTCCGGCACCGCCACCAACTGCGCGGGCGGCGTCACCCCGTGGGGCACCTGGCTGTCCGGCGAGGAGACCGAGGACAAGGCCGGCAAGAACGGCTTCACCAAGGACCACGGCTACATCTTCGAGGTCGACCCGTTCGACGACGACTACAACCGCGACCCGCAGCCGGTGAAGGCGTTCGGCCGCTTCGCCCACGAGGCCGTCGTCGTCGACCCGAAGCGCGGCCACGTCTACGAGACCGAGGACGCCTCCAACCCCAACGGCCTGCTGTTCCGCTGGACCCCGCCGGCCGGCTTCAAGCACGGCCGCTACAAGCTGCGCAAGCTGGCCGCCGACGCCGGTGTGCTGGAGGCCTTCAAGGTCTTCGACGCCCAGGGCAAGTTCATCGACGACCTGGCCCGCGCGACCAAGGTCGGCACCACCTACGGCGTGGACTGGGTCAAGGTCCAGGACCGCGACGCCAAGACCGTCTCCATCCGCAAGCAGTTCAAGGACGGCGAGGTCACCCGCGCCCGCAAGCTCGAGGGCATGTGGTGGGGCGACGGCGGCTTCTACTTCGTCTCCAGCTTCGCCCGCTCGGAGAGCCCGGCGCAGCACGACGGTCAGGTCTGGTTCTACAACCCGGCCCGCCGCACCATCACCCTGAAGGTCCTGCTGGGCGTCAACACCGATGTCTGGGGCGACCACGACAACTTCGACGGCCCGGACAACATCACCGTCTCGCCCTACGGCGGCATCGTGATCGCCGAGGACGGCGAGGGTGTCTCGCACCTGTTCGGCGCCACCGAGGACGGCCTGACCTACTCCATCGCCCGCAACGACCTGAACATCGGCACCGCGGAGAAGCCGGAGTTCAGCGAGTTCACCGGCGTCACCTTCTCGGACGACGGCAAGACCCTGTTCGCCAACATCCAGACCCCGGGCATCCAGTTCGCCATCACCGGCCCGTGGCACCGCCTGAACGAGCACAAGCGCGGCCAGGGCTACGGCCAGTGAGCTGAGCGCGGTCGAGTGACAGGGGCCCGTTCCTCGGAGCGGGCCCCTGTCGCGGGCTCACGGCTCCTGCGTGCTCAGCGCTCCTGCGGGCTCACGGCTCGGCGGGCAGCCGCAGCTGGAGCATGGCGAGCAGCCGCTGCTGCGGCTGGGCGAGGTCGATGCCGGTCAGCTGCTCGGCCCGGCGGACCCGGTAGCGCAGGGTGTTCGGGTGGATGTGCAGGGCGTCCGCCGCGACCCGGACCTCGCCGAGCGCGTCCAGCCAGGCCAGCACCGACTCGGCGAGCCGGGTGCCGTGCCGCCGGTCGTACTCGCTGAGCGCGGTGAGCCGCGGGTCGCGCAGGCCGCCGCGCTCCTGGAGCAGCGCCAGCATCTCGCTGACCAGCACCTCCGCCTGGACGTCGATCAGCGCCGCGACCTCCAGGTCCACTCCGCCGCGGCCCATCGCGTCCAGGATCCGGTCCGCCTGGGCGCGCGAGTCGGGCACCCGGGCGAGGCCGTCCACGGTCGAGCCGATCGCCGCGCGCAGCGGGACGCCCAGGTGGTCGCGGGCGGCCTCGACCACCTCCTGGGCCCAGCCGCGCACGGTGGCCATCGGCAGGTTGGCGGGCAGCTCGGGCAGCAGTACGTAGACCCGCGACTCGATCGGCGCGAGCAGCGCGGCGCGGTGCCGGGCCGCGGTGTGCACCGAGATCAGGCCGGTCACCTCGGCCCTGGTGAGCTGCTCGGTGGTGCCCGCGCTGTACGCCAGCACGGTGGCCGGGCGGCGCAGGTCGAGCCCGAGGTGGGTGGCGAGCGACTGCGGGCCGGTGGAGCCCTCCAGCAGGCCGGTGAGCAGGGTCTGGGTCAGCCGGACGTCCGCGGACAGCTCCCGGCGCCGGCGCACCAGCTGCGCCGCGGCGACCCGGGCCGCGCCGACCAGCGCCTGCTCGGCCAGCGGCGCGAGCGGCTGGGCGCCCTCCTGCACCCAGATGGTGCCGAGCGGCTGCGCGCCCGCCCGGATGCCGATCGCCAGCCGGCGGCGCAGCCCGAGCTCCGGGTGCGGGTCGACCGCGATGGCGGTGTCCGAGCCGCGCAGGTGCTGGAAGACGCCCCACTCGCGCAGCTTGGACAGGTACGGCTCGGGGCCCTGCCAACCGAGGATGGAGAGCCGGCGCAGGTCGTCGACCTCGTCGGAGTCGGAGGAGCGGGAGTAGGCGAGCACCCGGCTTGAGGTGTCCTCGATCGAGACGATGCCGTTGGTGAGCACGGCGACGGTCTGGGCGAGCGAGAACAGGTCGCCGGCGTTGTGCTCGGCGCTGCCGGGCGTGTCCGGGGCGTCCGGGCCGGCGATGATCGCCCGGGCGAGCGAGTCGAGGTGCTCCCAGCGGGTCTCCCGGCGCACCGAGAGCAGGGCCACGCCCGCCTCGGTGGCCGCCTCGCGCAGCGCGTCGGCCTGCCCGGGGGCGTCCAGTTTGACGGCCACTGCGGCGGCCCCGGCCCGGCCGGCGGCGCGCAGCGCGGGCAGCGCGGCCCGGCCGCGGGCGCCGATGGCGAGCACGAGTTCGCCGGGGGCGGCGGTCGGCGGGTCCTCGGGGTCGAGGATGGCGACGTCGCGGACCGGGACGTCGAGCCCGCTCGGGGCGGCCTGGAGCTCGACGAGCGGTTCGCCCAGGGACATCAGCAGTTGCCGGAGCGGGAGGCCGGGGGTGGTCATTCGGGCCTCCTCGGGGCGGCCGGGGCGCTCGCGCCCCGATCCTTCATCCGGGCGGACAACGCCGTCCGGATGATTTTAGCCGTCCGGCCAATCAAGCGGGCCCTGGTGCAGGAATAGCGTTCGTCATGTGGCCGGCGTGCGACCCGCGACGGCATCCCCCCGCAAGAAACGAAGGAGAGCGTGCGCTCATGGACGCTGTGACCCAGGTCCCCGCGCCGGTGAACGAGCCGGTCCACAGCTACGCCCCGGGCAGCCCGGAACGGGCCCGTCTGGAGGCCAAGCTGAAGGAGCTGGGCGGCCAGGAGCCGGTCCAGCTGACCATGACGATCAACGGTGAGCGCCGGATGGGCGGCGGCACCGAGTTCCACGTCGTCCAGCCGCACAACCACGCGGCGCGGCTCGGCACCCTGCGCAACGCCACCCAGGCGGACGCGCAGGAGGCCATCGACACTGCCCTGGCCGCCGCCCCGGCCTGGCAGGCGCTCTCCTTCGACTCGCGCGCCGCGATCTTCCTGCGCGCCGCCGACCTGCTGGCCGGCCCCTGGCGCGAGACCCTGGCCGCCGCCACCATGCTCGGCCAGTCCAAGACCGCGCAGCAGGCCGAGATCGACACCCCCTGCGAGCTGGTCGACTTCCTGCGCTTCAACGTGCACTTCGCCCGCCAGATCATGGCCGAGCAGCCGATCTCCTCGGACGGCGTGTGGAACCGCAGCGACCACCGCCCGCTGGAGGGCTTCGTCTACGCGATCACCCCGTTCAACTTCACCGCCATCGCCGGCAACCTGCCGACCGCCCCGGCGCTGATGGGCAACGTGGTGCTGTGGAAGCCCTCGCCGACCCAGCAGTTCTCCGCGCACCTGCTGATGCAGCTGCTGGAGGAGGCCGGCCTGCCCAAGGGCGTCATCAACATGGTGACCGGCGACGGCCTGGACGTCTCCGCCGTCGCGCTGAAGCACCCGGCGCTGGCCGGCATCCACTTCACCGGCTCCACCGCCACCTTCCAGCACCTGTGGCGCGAGGTCGGCAACAACATCTCCGGCTACCGCACCTACCCGCGGATCGTCGGCGAGACCGGCGGCAAGGACTTCCTGGTCGCCCACCCGTCCGCCGACAAGGCCGTGCTGAAGACCGCCATGACCCGCGGCGCCTTCGAGTTCCAGGGCCAGAAGTGCTCCGCCCTGTCGCGCGCCTACGTCCCGGCCTCGATCTGGGCCGAGCTGAAGGACGAGTTCCGCGACGAGGTCGAGGGCCTCACCATGGGCGACGTCACCGACCTGTCGAACTTCATGTCGGCCGTCATCGACGACCGCTCGTTCGCCAAGAACAAGGCCGCGATCGACCGCGCCCAGGCCGACCCCGAGGTCGAGGTCCTGGCCGGCGGCACCTACGACGACTCGGTCGGCTACTTCGTCCGCCCGACCGTCCTGGTCTGCAAGGACCCGGCGAGCGAGTACTTCCGCGACGAGTACTTCGGCCCGATCCTGGCCGTGCACGTCTACGAGGACGACAAGTACGACGAGATGCTGGCGCAGATGGAGTCGGTGTCGGCCTACGGCCTGACCGGTTCGATCATCTCCCAGGACCGCGAGGCCGTGCAGCACGCGATGCACAAGCTGCGCTTCGCCGCCGGCAACTTCTACATCAACGACAAGCCGACCGGCGCGGTCGTCGGCCAGCAGCCGTTCGGCGGCGGCCGGGCCTCCGGCACCAACGACAAGGCCGGTGCCAAGCAGAACCTGGCGCGGTGGACCTCGACCCGCTCGGTCAAGGAGACCTTCGTCCCGCCGACGGACTACCGCTACCCGCACATGGGCTGAGTGCCCCTCCGGGACCCCTCCGCGGTCCCCTGACGCCCCGGTCCCGCAGCCGGGCGCGTCGTCCCACGGGCGGCGGGCCGACCACCCCCCCTCGGTCCGCCGCCCGTCACTTTCTGCCACCCTTAGAAGCACCAGCTCCAGGAGTCACGATGCTCCGTTCCGCCCTCCTCGCGGCCTCCCGGTCCTCGCAGGTCCGCACCGTCGTCGAGAAGTTCCCGCCGACCCACGCGATAGTCGAGCGGTTCGTCGCCGGCGAGGCCCTCGACGACGCCGTCACCGCCTGCGACGACCTGGTCGCCACCGGCCGCAAGGTCACCCTGGACCACCTCGGCGAGGACACCCGCGACGCCGCCCAGGCCGCCGGCACCGCCGAGGCCTACGAGCACCTGCTCAAGGCGCTCAAGGAGACCGGCCTGGCCGCCGGCGCCGAGGTCTCGGTCAAGCTCTCGGCCGTCGGCCAGTTCCTCCCGGTGGACGGCGAGAAGATCGCCCTGGAGAACGCCCGCCGGATCTGCGCGGCCGCCGCCGACGCCGGCACCACGGTGACCCTCGACATGGAGGACCACACCACCACCGACTCCACCCTCGCCATCGCCCGCGAGCTGCGCGAGGACTTCCCCTGGCTGGGCGTCGTCCTCCAGGCCTACCTGCGCCGCACCGAGGACGACTGCCGCGAGTTCTCCGGCGCGGGCTCGCGCGTGCGCCTGTGCAAGGGCGCCTACAAGGAGCCCGAGTCGGTCGCCTTCCAGGGCAAGCACGAGGTCGACCTCGCGTACGTCCGCGCGCTCAAGATCCTGATGGCCGGCGAGGGCTACCCGATGATCGCCTCGCACGACCCCAACATGATCAAGATCGCCGGCCAGCTGGCCCAGTGGAACGGCCGCAAGCTCGACTCCTTCGAGTACCAGATGCTGTACGGCATCCGCCCCGAGGAGCAGCTGCGCCTCGCCGGTGAGGGCAACACCATGCGGGTGTACCTCCCGTACGGCCAGGAGTGGTACGGCTACTTCATGCGCCGCCTCGCCGAGCGCCCGGCCAACCTCACCTTCTTCCTGCGCGCCATGGCCACCCGCGGCTGACGCACCCAGGCACCCCGACGGCCCGCGCCCTCCCCGGAGGACGCGGGCCGCCGTGCGTGCTGCTAGAGGAAGTCCTTGGTGTCCAGCTCGAAGTCGAACGGCGCCGGAAGGGCGAGGGGCTCCCCGAACGCCGCGAGGTGCACTTCGGTGTACTCCTCGCGCTTGGGGGTCGAGAAGAGGGTGACCTGAGCCTTCTCCCGGTCCACGAGCAGGTAGAGCGGAATCCCGGCACGGGCGTAGCAGTGACGTTTGGCGATGCGGTCCTGGTCGGGCTTGCTGGATGTCACCTCGGCGACCATGACCACGCCGTCCGGCGCCATCCAGGACGGGGCGCCGCGGAAGAGGCGAAGCTCCATGGGCGCGAACGTCGCGTCGGGGATGACGTGGTTCTTCGGACAGAGACCGCCACTGACCAGACGGAGGCCTTTGGTGCCCGCCACTTGCATGCGGATCCTGGACAGGCGGCCCACCTGGTCGATCAGCAGGCCGATGTAGTCCTCGTGATCGCCGTCCGGCGGTGGTGCCACGCTGATCTCTCCCTCGATGAGCTCGGCCCGGAAGCCTTCGGGGGAGTGCAGGCTCAGGAAGCTCTCCAGCAGGATGTCCTCCTGCGACGGGGAGTCCGCGATCGGTTTCTCATGCGCCACAGCACTCATGATGCCCCTCCTTCAGATGAACGTCACGCTAGTGCCGGGCCTGGCGGGCTTGTGCCGTGCGCGGTGGTTCTTCACCCGATGGTGTGAGGCGGTGCTGCCCGTAGGATCTTCCTGCTGGTGAACTGGGCTTTCGGCGAGGGGAGTTGGCATGGTGGTGCAGCGTTTCGCGGAGTTGTCGACGGCGTTGGTGGCGGATGGGTGCGTGCGGGTGGGGGTGGGGGTGCGGGCGGCACCGGCGGGGGTGCGGGGGGTGGTGGCGGGCAGCCGGTTGGCCGGGCGGGTGCTGCCGGTGCGGCACTACGGGAGCGTGGACGTGTTCCTGGAGGCGTACGGCAGTGCCGAGCCCGGGGACGTGGTGGTGATCGACAACGGCGGGCGGACCGACGAGGCGTGCATCGGGGACCTCGCGGTGCTGGAGGCGCGGGCCGCCGGGGCCGCCGGGGTGGTGGTGTGGGGGCTGCACCGGGACACCGCGGAGCTGGTGGAGATCGGGCTGCCGGTGTTCAGCTACGGCAGCCTGCCGCTCGGGCCGCTGCGGCTGGACGGGCGGGAGCCGGAGGCGCTGGCCAGTGCCCGGTTCGGGCCGCACCTGGTGGGCGGCGAGGACGTGGTGTTCGCGGACGCCGACGGGGTGCTGTTCGTGCCCGCCGCCCGGCTGGACGAGGTGCTGGAGGCCGCGGCCGGCATCGCCCGCACCGAGCGCGCGCAGGCGGAGCGGATCCGCTCGGGCGACACGCTGCGCCGGCAGACCGCGTTCGACGAGTACCTGGAGCGCCGCGCCGGCGACCCGGCGTACAGCTTCCGGCAGCACCTGCGGCGGGTCGGCGGGGCGATCGAGGAGTGAGGAGACGGCGGCGCGCCCCCCCCCGGGGGGGGGGGGGGGGCCCC
>NZ_JBHVER010000191.1:0-15884 GCF_042802195.1 Kitasatospora sp. NPDC057500
GTGCACGGCCGCGAGGTGCGCGTGCACGAAGGCGGCGCGGTCGGGGTCGTCTACGGCGCCGTCCGGGCCCGGGGCGGGCGGGGGGGGCGCGCCGGGGTAGGGGGGCCCCCCCCGGGGCGCCCGGGGGGGGCCCGGCAGCCGGGGGTGGCCGGGGGCGCTACCGGATTCAGAGCGGGGTGACGGCCTTGAGGACGAGGAGGAGGGCGACGGCGGCGTTGAGGGCGGAGAGGGCCGAGGCGGCGGTGCCGAGGGCCGCGACGAGGGCGGCGAGGCCGGCGGGGGTGCGGGTGGGGGGCCAGTTGCGGGCGGTGGGGACGGGGCCGAGGAGGGCGGCGACGCGGCGGGGGACGGGGCCCGGGGCGGCGAAGGCGGGGAAGGCCGCGTAGGCCGCGGGCGGGCGGTGGTGGGTGGCGAGGGCGGCGCGGGCGACGGCACGGGCGGTGACCCTGCGGTCGCCGACGGCCTGGGCGGACTCCTCGTCGGCCCAGCGCTCCGCGCTGTAGGCGACGGCGCCCTGGAGCGGGCGCAGGAACGGGTTGACGCAGCCGGCCAGCTGGGTGGCCAGCAGGTGGCGGTGGTGCCGGTGGGTCAGGTGGGCGCGTTCGTGGGCGAGCAGGGCGGCGCGCTCGTCCTCGGCGAGGCCGGCCAGCATGCCGGTGGAGACGACGACCCGGCCCGGCGAGCGCGGTGAGCCGGGGAGCGCGTAGGCGTACGGGGCCGGGTCGGGCAGCAGCGCGACGTCGGACGTGGCGGGCAGCGCCCGGCCGAGGGCGCGCCGGGCGCGGGCGCGGATCCGCAGGTGGCGGGCGAGCGTGCGGCCGACGGTGGCCAGGACGGCGGCGAGGACGAGCAGCGCCGCCGTGCCGACCGTCTCGTGGTAGGGCAGGGCGGCCCGGACCTCGGGGTCGGACCAGCTGTCGGGCAGCGGGTTGCCGGGGATCTGCGCGGTGCCGACGACGCCGATCAGGGCCAGGCAGAGCGCGCTGCACAGGGCCATCACGATGCTGATCCCGGTGAGCAGCCGGGCGGCGCCGCGCGGGTGCAGGTGCTGCTCGGCGAGGCGGGCGATGGGCAGCGCCGTCAGCGGCAGGACGAGGGGGAGGAAGACGAAGACGCCCACGGTGCGGAGGTCAGCCTTCGTGCTCGGGGGCCGGGCCGCAGGCGCTGTCGAGCAGGGTGCGCAGCAGTTCCTCGTCGTGCGGGAGCAGCGCGGTGACGAAGCTGGCGAGCACGGCGTCGCGGTCGGGTTCGCCGTCCAGCACGCGGCGCATCCGCAGTGCGGCGAGGCCGGCCGCGTCGGAGGAGGCCTGCCAGAGGTAGGAGCGGCCGGAGCGGGTGCGGGTGACGGCGTCCTTGGCGTGCAGCCGGGAGAGGATGGTCATCACGGTGGTGTAGGCGAGGTCGCCGTCCAGGCGCTCCTGGACCCAGCCCGCGGTGACGGGGCCGGGTGCGCGCTGGAGCACCGCCAGCACCTGCGCCTCCAGCTCGCCCTGGCCGCGCCGGCGGGCCCGCGGGTCGCCGGCCACCGGGATGTTGGTGTCCTCTGCGGTGTCCTCTGCCATGCCGGTCATCCTAACGAGAAGGTAAAGGACCGGGAATCAGGCTTGTGGTGCGCGGGCGTTCTGCCGCCGGCCGATCTCGGTGATCTCGGGGTGGTGGAGGTCGAAGGCGGGCGACTCGGAGCGGACCCGGGGAAGCGTGACGAAATTGTGTCGGGGCGGTGGGCAGGAGGTGGCCCACTCCAGCGAGCGCCCGTAGCCCCACGGGTCGTCGACGGTGACCTCCTCGCCGTACCGGGCGGTGCGCCAGACGTTGTACAGGAACGGCAGGGTGGAGATCCCGAGCAGGAACGATCCGATGCTGGAGACGGTGTTGAGCGCGGTGAACCCGTCGGAGGCCAGGTAGTCGGCGTACCGGCGCGGCATGCCCTCGGCACCGAGCCAGTGCTGGACCAGGAAGGTGGCGTGGAAGCCCGCGAAGAGGGTCCAGAAGTGGATCCGGCCGAGCCGCTCGTCGAGCAGCCGGCCGGTGAACTTGGGCCACCAGAAGTGGAAGCCGGCGAACATCGCGAAGACCACCGTCCCGAACACCACGTAGTGGAAGTGCGCGACGACGAAGTACGAGTCGGAGACGTGGAAGTCGATCGGCGGCGCGGCCAGCAGCACCCCGGTGAGGCCGCCGAACAGGAAGGTGACCAGGAAGCCGACGGACCATAGCATCGGCGTCTCGAAGCTGAGCGAGCCCCGCCACATGGTGCCGATCCAGTTGAAGAACTTCACCCCGGTGGGCACCGCGATCAGCATCGTCATGATCGAGAAGAACGGCAGCAGCACCTGCCCGGTGACGAACATGTGGTGCGCCCAGACGGTGATCGACAGGCCGGTGATGGCGACGGTCGCGCCGATCAGCCCGGTGTAGCCGAAGATCGGCTTGCGGCTGAACACCGGGATGATCTCGGTGACGATGCCGAAGAACGGCAGCGCGATGATGTAGACCTCCGGGTGCCCGAAGAACCAGAACAGGTGCTGCCAGAGCAGCGCCCCGCCGTTGGCCGCGTCGAACACGTGCGAGCCGAAGCGCCGGTCGGACTCCAGGCAGAGCAGCGCGGCCGCCAGCACCGGGAAGGCGAAGAGCACCAGGACCGCGGTCAGCAGGACGTTCCAGACGAAGATCGGCATCCGGAAGAGCGTCATCCCGGGCGCCCGGAAGCAGACGATCGTGGTGATGAAGTTGACCGAGCCGAGGATGGTGCCGAAGCCGGACAGGGCCAGGCCCATGATCCACAGGTCGGCGCCGAGGCCCGGCGAGTGGTCGGCGCCGTTCAGCGGCGCGTAGGCGAACCAGCCGAAGTCGGCCGCGCCGTCCGGGGTGAGGAAGCCGTAGACGACGATCAGCGAGCCGAACAGGTACAGCCAGTAGGCGATCGCGTTCAGCCGGGGGAAGGCGACGTCGGGGGCGCCGAGCTGCAACGGCATGATCCAGTTGGCGAAGCCGGCGAACAGCGGGGTCGCGAACATCAGCAGCATGATCGTGCCGTGCATGGTGAAGAGCTGGTTGAACTCCTCGTTGGAGAGCAGTTGGAGCCCGGGGCGGGCCAGCTCGATCCGCATCAGCATCGCCATCAGCCCTCCGAACAGGAAGAACAGGAAGGAGGTGGTGATGTAGAGGGTGCCGATCCGCTTGTGGTCGGTGGTGGTCAGCCAGCCGACCAGGGCCCGGCCGTGCCGGCGGCGGGCGGCGCGGCGGCGCTCCGACCGGGCGGACGGGCGCGACGGGTGCGGGGGCTGCTGCTCCGCGGTGTCCTTCGGCAGGAGGGTCACGCGCTGCGCCTTCCGGGGTCCGGGGCAGGGGTCGGACCCACCAGTACCGGCCGGCCGGCGGAGGTGGACGGGGGCGCGCGGGCCGGGTCACCCGAACAGGCGCGGCCCGGTTGCCCGGCACCGGCCGGGATCGGACGGTCGAAGTCCGCACGCCTCTCCGCACACCTGTCCGGGAGTGCCTGTCCGGCCCCGGCGTACGGTCCTGGAGGAACCCATGAGCAGCACGTCGTCCCCGCCGCCCGGCCAACCGTCACCGGACCGGCCCGCGCCGTCCGACGAGCCACCGCCCCGGCGCGACGGAAGCGGCCGGCCGCCCCCGCCGCCCCCGCACCACCGGTCCCGCGAGTGGGCGCCCGGCTTCGTGGTGTTCGCCGGTGTCCTGATGCTGATCAACGGCATCATGGAGGTGCTGCGCGGCATCATGGCGGTCCACGAGGACGAGGTCTTCCTGAGCACCAGCCGCTACGTCTTCCGCTTCGACCTCACCGGCTGGGGCTGGATCCACATCGTCGTCGGCGTGCTGGTCGCCCTGGTCGGCGCCTTCCTCCTCACGGGGGCCGCCTGGGCGCGGTACGCCGGTATCGTCATCACCGCGGTGAGCGCCGTCGACGCCTTCCTGTCGATGCCCTACTACCCGGGCTGGTCGATCGTGGTGATCGCGCTGGACGTCTTCATCATCTGGGCCCTGTGCGTCTACAAGCCCGCCGAGGCCGGCCACTGATCCCGCCGCTCCGCCCGGTCCCCCGCGCCGTCGGCGGGACCGGGCGGAGCCGTGTCACGCCCGGGCCCGCTGGGTGAGCGCGATGCAGAGCAGCACCACCACCGCCGTCACGGGCGCGGCGGCCGGCAGTTCCTCGCCGAGCAGCAGCACCGACCAGACGAGCGTGACCAGCGGCTGGGCCAGCTGGAGCTGGCTCGCCCGCGGGACCCCGATCAGCGCCATCCCCCGGTACCAGACCACGAACCCGCCGAACTGCGAGACCGCCGCCGTGTACAGCAGCCCGGCCACCGCCTTCGCGCCGAGGCCGCCGGCCGGCAGCGGCTCGGCGGGCAGCGCCAGGGCCGTGGCCAGCGCGGTGACCGGCAGCGCGGCGGCCACCGCCCAGCCGATCACCTGCCAGCCGGGCAGCTCCCGGGAGATCCGCCCGCCCTCCGCGTACCCGGCCGCGCAGACCAGCAGCGCCGCGAACAGGCAGAGGTCGGCGGGGCCGGGCCGGCCGTGGCTCTGCACCAGGGTGAAGCCGAGCACCGCCGCCGCCCCGGCCAGCGCCGCGCCCCAGAACAGCCTCGACGGGCGACGGCCGTCCCGGCGCGAGCGCACGGCGGCGAAGGCGGCGGTGGCCAGCGGCAGCAGCCCGATGACGACGGCCGAGTGCGCCGTCGAGGAGGTCCGCAGGGCGAGCGTGGTGAGCAGCGGGAAGCCCAGCACGCAGCCGGCCGAGACCACCAGCAGGCCCGGCCAGTGGCGGCGCTCGGGCAGCGGGACGCGGGCGGCGGCGAGGCAGAGCGCGGCGAGCACGCCGGCCAGCAGGCCGCGCAGAGCGGTCGCCGTCCAGGGGCCGAAGCCGGTCAGCGCCCAGGCGGTGGCGGGGAAGCTGAAGGAGAAGGAGAGGACGCCCAGGGCGGCCTGCGCCGTGCCCGGGGAACTCGCGGAGGCGGGGGCGGGCGCCGTAGCGGGCCGCGCTGCTACCACCACAGGGGTGGTAGCGCTATCTTGTTCTCTCATGAATGAGCGTAGCAGTGTGGCCGAACTCGCCGACAGCCTGCGCCATGAGGTGCAGCGCTACCCCGAAGGACGGAAGCTGCCGTCGAGCCGGGCCCTGATGGAGCGCCACCAGGTCAGCCCGGGCACGGTCTCCCGCGCGATCGCCGTGCTGGTCGCCGAGGGTCTGGTGGTCTCCCGCCCGGGCGCCGGGGTGTTCCGGGCGGCGGCCTTCGCGGGCGGTCCGGGCGCCGGCGTGCCCGGCGGCACCGCCGCCCGTCCCGGCGACCTCTCCTGGCAGGAGGTCGCGCTCAGCGCCGGGACCGGACCGCGCGACCTGCTGGCCGACCCGGTCTTCGCCACCCTGCGCGTGCCGCCGCCGAACGTCGTCGACCTCAACAGCGGCTACCCGCACGCCTCGCTGCTGCCCGAGCGCCTGCTCGCCGCCGCCCTCGGCCGGGCCGGACGGCGGCCGGGCGCCTGGGAGCGCCCGCCCACCGACGGCCTCACCGAGCTGCGCGGCTGGTTCGCCCGCGACATCGGCGGCCACGACGGGCCGATCACCACCGGGGACGTGCTCATCACCTCCGGCGGGCAGGGCGGGCTCACGGTGGCGATGCGCTCGCTCGCCGCGCCCGGCGCGCCGGTGCTGGTGGAGTCGCCGACGTACCCGGGGATCCTGGCGGTCGTCCGGGCGGCCGGACTGCGGCCGGTCCCGGTGCCGGTCGACGCCGACGGCGTGCGCACCGACCTGCTGGCGGACGCCTTCGCGGCCACCCGGGCGCGGGTCTTCGTCTGCCAGCCGCTGTTCCAGAACCCGACCGGCGCGGTGCTCTCCCCCGAGCGCCGCGCCGAGGTGCTGCGGATCGCCCGGTCGGCGGGCGCGTTCGTCGTCGAGGACGACTTCTCCCGGCTGCTGGTGCACGCGGACGCCCCCGCACTGCCGCGTCCGCTCGCCGCCGACGACCGCGACGGAGTGGTGGTGCACCTGCGCTCGCTGACCAAGGCCGCCTCGCCGAACCTGCGGGTCGGCGCGCTGACGGCGCGCGGGCCGGCGCTCGCCCGGCTGCGGGCCACCCAGGTGGTGGACAGCTTCTTCGTGCCCCGGCCGTTGCAGGAGGCGACGCTGGAGCTGGTCGCCGACCCCGGCTGGGCCCGCCATCTGCGGGCCCTCGGCACCGAGCTGCTGGGCCGCCGCACCGCCGCCGTCGCGGCCCTGCACCGCGAGCTGCCGGGTGTGCTCGGCAGCTACCGGCCAGGCGGCTACCACCTGTGGCTGCGGCTCCCGGACGGCGTCGACGACGGGGCGCTCACCGTCGCCGCCCTGCGGGCCGGCGTCCAGGTGGCGCCCGGGCGCCCGTACCACGCCGCCGAGCCGCCGGCCCCGCACCTGCGGCTGAGCTACGCAGCCGCCGAGAGCTCCGCCCAGGTGGCGGAGGGCGTCCACCGGCTGCGGCTGGCCTTCGAGGAGGTCACCGGCTGAGGGACCTACCGGTGGCCGGCCATCCGCTCCAGCCGGGCGATCCGCTCGGCCATCGGCGGGTGGGTGGAGAAGAGCTTCGCCCCGGCCTCGCCCGGCCGGAACGGGCTTGCGATCATCATGTGGCTGGCGGTCTGGATCTGCGGCTCCGGCGGCAGCGGCAGCTGCCTGGTTCCGGCGTCCAGCTTGCGCAGCGCACTCGCCAGGGCCAGCGGGTCGCCGGTGATCCGGGCGCCGTCGGCGTCGGCCTGGTACTCCCGGGAGCGGCTGACGGCCAGCTGGATCAGCGAGGCCGCGACCGGGCCGAGGATCATGATCGCGAGCATCCCGAACAGGCCCGGGCCGTCGTCGTCGTCGCTGCGGCCGAACGGGATCAGCCAGGCGAAGTTCACCAGGAACATCACCACCGAGGCGAGCGCCCCGGCCACCGAGGAGATCAGGATGTCCCGGTTGTAGACGTGGCTCAGCTCGTGGCCGAGGACGCCGCGCAGCTCGCGCTCGTCGAGCAGTTGCAGGATGCCGTCGGTGCAGCAGACCGCCGCGTTGCGCGGGTTGCGGCCGGTGGCGAAGGCGTTGGGGGCCGGGGTCGGCGAGATGTAGAGGCGGGGCATCGGCTGGCGGGCCGCGGTGGAGAGCTCGCGGACGATCCGGTACAGCCGCGGGGCCTCGATCTCGCTCACCGGGCGGGCCCGCATGGCGCGCAGCGCGAGCTTGTCGCTGTTCCAGTACGCGTAGGCGTTGGTGCCGAGGGCGACCAGCAGGGCGAGCACGAAGCCCGTGCGGCCGAAGAAGCTGCCGATCACCAGGATCAGCGCCGAGAGGCCGCCGAGCAGGGCGGCGGTCCTCAGTCCGTTGTGCCGGCGGTGCACGGCTGGCCCTCCAATGGTGCGTGGGGAAGCCCTTTCTGCCTCGTCCCTCCTGCCCCGTCAACGGGCGAAACCTGGGGCCTTGTTCCCTTGTGACCAGCGCGACACCCTGCCGGGTGACCGGCCCGCACCGTCCGCCGTCCCGGCGCGCACCCCGCACCGGGGTCAGAACAGCGAGCCGCCGACCACCTGGAGGACCAGCTGCGGGGCCACCGAGAGCACCACCGCCGCCGAGGCGGTGAGCCCCAGGGTGGCGGTCAGCGACACCGGCAGGCGCCGTTCGGGGGCCGCGGCCGTCACGGCCTCGTCCGCGGGGGCGAACAGCCGGGCGGTCCAGAGCAGGTAGTAGTACAGGGCGACGACCACATTGACCGCCATCACCACGGCCAGCCAGCCGAGGCCGGCGTCCACGGCCGCCTGGAACACCACCACCTTGCCGAACAGGCCGATCACGCCCGGCGGCAGTCCGGCCAGGCAGAGCAGGAAGAACGCCAGCGCCAGCGCCGTCCAGCGGCGGCGCGCGAACAGGCCGCGGAAGTCGTCCACGCTGGTCCCGGCCCGGCGGCCGACCGCCGCCACCACGCCGAAGGCGCCGAGGTTGACCACGCCGTAGATCAGCGCGTACGCGGCGGTGGCGCCCAGCGGGTCGGTCGCGGTGGGCGCGTAGCCGGCCGCGGCCAGCGGGACCAGCAGGTAGCCGGCCTGGCCCACCGAGGACCAGGCGAGCAGCCGGACCGCGCTGTGGCGGGTGTCGAAGCGCTGGCGCAGCGCGCCCACGTTGCCGGCCGTCATGGTGACGGCGGCCAGCACCGCGAGCACCAGGCCCCAGGTGTGCGCGTACGGGCGGAAGGCGATGGTGGCGGCCAGTGCCAGACCGGCCAGGCCGGCCGCCTTGCCGACCACCGAGAGGTAGCCGGCCACCGGCAGCGGGGCGCCGGTGTAGGTGTCCGGCACCCAGAAGTGGAACGGGACGGCGGCGACCTTGAAGGCGAAGCCGACCAGGGTGAGCACGGCGCCCGCCTCGGCCAGCGGCTTGAGCTGGGCGGGTGCCTGCTCCAGGCCGGTGGCGACGGCGCCCAGGTGCAGGCTGCCGCTCGCCGCGTAGACGAAGCCGACGCCGAGCAGCATCACGGCGGTCGCGGTGACGGAAGAGAGGAAGAACTTCAGCGCGGCCTCGGCGCCCCGGCCGTCCCGGCGCAGCGCGACCAGGGCGAAGGCGGGCAGCGAGGCCACCTCCAGGGCGATCACCAGGGTGGCGAGGTCGCGGGAGGCGGGCAGCAGGGCGGCGCCGGTGGCGCTGGCGAGCAGCAGGAACCAGTACTCGCCGCCGGGCAGCTTCTCGTCCTCCACCGTGTGCGCGGAGAGCAGTGCGGCGATCAGCGCGCCGCCGAGCGCGAGCAGCTGGAAGACCAGGGCGAAGTGGTCGGCGACGTAGGAGCAGCCGGCGGTGTTGTCAGTGGCTCCTGTTACGTTCTGCGCACAGAAGGTGGCGCGGGGTGATCCACCGGTGAGCGGGAGGAGCGAGATGAGCGCGAGGGCGAGTCCGGCGGCGGCGAGCCGGCCCAGCCACTTCCTGTGCTGCGCGGGCAGGAAGAGGTCGGTGACCAGGACCGCGAGGGCGGCCAGTGCGGCGATCAGCGGGGGCGCGATCGCCATCCAGTCCACGGACTGGATCAGGCTGCCCGGGTTGGCGACGGCGAGGGAGGTCACAGTGGTCTGCCCCGTGGAGTGAGGTCCGAGTGCGGTGCCGAGCATGATCAGCCACCCCCGAGGAGGTGTTTGACGGCGGGGTCGGAGAGGCCGAGCAGCAGCGCGGGCCAGAGACCGGCGAGCAGGGTGAGCGCGGCCAGCGGCGTCCAGCTGACGGCCTCGTACGGGCGCAGGTCGGCGAGCTCGGCCACCGGGGCGGGCTGCTTCGGGTCGCCCATGCAGACGCGCTTGACCACGATCAGCAGGTACGCGGCGGTGAGGAGGGTGCCGATACCGGCCAGGACCATGTAGGTGACGAACGCGGGGCGCGAGAGGCCCTCGGCCGGGTCGAACGCGCCGAACATCGCGAGCAGCTCGCCCCAGAAGCCGGCCAGCCCGGGCAGTCCGAGGCTGGCGACGGCGGCGAAGGCGAGCAGCGCGCCGAGCCGTGGTGCCCGCCCGTAGAGGGCGGCGCCGGTGGTACCGGCGAGGGTGTCGAGGTCCGCCGTGCCGTAGCGGTCCTTGAGCGCCCCGACGACGAAGAACAGCAGGCCGGTGATCAGGCCGTGCGCGATGTTGGCGAACAGCGCGCCGTTGACGCCGACCGGGGTGAGGGAGGCGATGCCCAGCAGGACGAAGCCCATGTGGCCGACGGAGGAGTAGGCGATCAGGCGCTTGAGGTCGCCCTTGGCGCCCCTCCGGGCGAGGGCCAGGCAGGCCAGCGAGCCGTAGACGATGCCCACGGCGGCGAACGCGCCCAGGTAGGGGGCGAGCGTCGTGGTGCCGTCGGGCACGACCGGGAGGAGGACGCGGACCAGGCCGTAGGTACCCATCTTCAGCAGCACGCCGGCGAGCAGCACGGAGCCCACCGTCGGGGCCGCCGTGTGCGCGTCCGGGAGCCAGCTGTGCAGCGGCCAGGCGGGGGCCTTGACCGCGAGCCCGACCATGATCGCCAGCGCGGCGATCACCTGGGTGGAGTGGCTCAGGCCGGAGCCGTGGGCGGCGGCGAGGGCCTGCATGTCGTAGGTGCCCGCCTTGCCGCCGATCAGCAGGAAGCCGAGCAGCATCACGGCCGAGCCGAGCAGCGTGTACAGGATGAACCGGTTGGCGGCCGGCACCTTCGCCCCGCTGCCCCAGCGGGCGATCAGGAAGTACATCGGGATCAGCACGATCTCGAAGGCCAGGAAGAAGAGCAGGAGGTCCAGCACCGCGAAGGTGGCGAGCATGCCGACTTCGAGGAGGAGGAACAGCCCGACGAAGGCCCGGGCCGAGGGCACCTTCTCCCCGGACGGCAGCCGCCGCTCGGAGTACAGCGCGCAGAGGAAGGTGAGCAGCGAGGTCAGGACGATCAGCGGCAGCGAGATACCGTCCACGCCCAGGTGGAGGCGCACGCCGACGGCCGGGATCCAGGACACGTCGGTGGTGGCCTGCATCCGGGCGGGCTCGTCGTGGTCGAAGCCGGCCGCCAGGACGACGGTGAGCACCAGGACGGCGCCGGTCACCACGGTGCTGAAGCGCAGCGCGCGCCGGTCGGCGGCGGCCGGGTCGGCGCCGAACACCGGGGCCAGGGTGAGCGCTGCGCCGAGCAGCGGCAGCACCAGGAGGGCGATGAGGACCGCGTTCATCGGGGGCTCCTAGCGACAACCACGGCAGCGGACGGGGAAGGGAGGTACGGCATCGGCTACACCGCCACCAGGACGGCCAGCAGGACGACGCCGGCGAGCAGCGCGCTGAGGTAGGTCTGCGCGTTGCCGGTCTGGGCGAGCCGCACGGCACGGCCGAGCAGGCCCGCGCCAGCGCCGGCGCCGCGCACGTACGTCTCCACGACCTCGCGGTCGAGGAAGCGGACGAGCCGGGCGGCGGCCTCGACCGGGCGGACGAACAGCGCGCTGTAGAGCCGGTCGACGCCGAAGCCGTGCCGGGCCGGGCCGAACAGCGGGCCGAGCAGGGCGCGCCCGGGGTCGGCGACGGCCGCCTCGGCGGCCGGGGCTCCGGCCTGCCCGGGCACCCGGACGGTGGCCGAGCGCCAGGCCCCGTAGGCCAGCAGCGCGCCGACCACGGCGAGGCCGGTGCCGATGACGGCGGTGACCGCGGAGGGCCGCAGCGAGCCGCCGTCCAGCAGCGCGGGCAGCCAGTCCGAGCGCAGGCCGGCGATGCCGAAGCCCATGGTCGGCACGGCCAGCACCCACAGCGGCCAGCGCATCGCGGGCGGCTCGGCGACGGCCGGGTCGGCCTCGTCGAGCTCTGGCGAGTACGGCGCGTCGGCCTCGTGGTCGCCGACGACCGTGCCCCGGTCGGCGGCGGGCGCGACCACCGGCGCCGCTGCGGCCGCGGCCGCGGCCGCGCCGGCCGGGCTGTGGAAGGCCACCAGGAACAGCCGGGCCGCGTACGCTGCGGTGAGCAGCGCGGTGAGTCCGGCCGAGATCAGCACGATCCAGCCGGCCGCCTGCGGCACCGCCGAGGCGGGGCCGAGGCCGTTGGTCAGCGCCTCGCCGTTGGCGGCGTGCTCGGCGGCGGTGAGCACCGCCTCCTTGCTGAAGAAGCCGGCGAACGGCGGCAGGCCGACCAGGGCGACCAGGGCGATGCCCATCGTCCAGTAGGCGTCCGGGACGCGCTTGCGCAGTCCGGGGATCCGGGACATCGCGGAGATCGAGTTGGTGTGCGCGGCGTGGATCACCACACCGGCCGCGAGGAACAGCAGCGCCTTGAACGCGCCGTGGCTGACCAGGTGGAAGACCGAGGCCTGCCGGTCGCCGCTGGCCAGTGCGCCGGCCATGTAGCCGAGCTGGCCGACGGTCGAGTAGGCCAGCACCCGCTTGAGGTCGTCCTGGGCGAGCGCGCAGAGCGCCGAGCCGATCATCGTCACGGCGGCCATCACCGCCAGCACGACCAGCGCCGCGCCGGAGAGCAGGAAGACCGGCAGCAGCCGGGCCACCAGGTAGATGCCGGCCGCGACCATGGTGGCGGCGTGGATCAGCGCGGAGACCGGCGTCGGGCCCGCCATCGCGTCGGGCAGCCAGGTGTGCAGCGGGAACTGCGCGCTCTTGCCGGCCACCCCGGCCAGCAGCAGCAGCGCGACCAGCGTCGGGTGGCCGAGCCGCCCCTCGGTGGCGGCCCGCAGCACGTCCTCGATCCGGAAGCTCCCGGCGTCGGCGCCGAGCAGGAAGATTCCGAACAGGAACGGCACGTCGCCGAGCTTGGTGACCAGGAAGGCCTTCAGCGAGGCGGAGCGGGCGTCCTCGGTCTCCCAGTGGTGGCCGATCAGGAAGTACGAGCAGATGCCCATGACCTCCCAGCCGACCAGCAGCACGACCAGGTCGCCGGAGTAGACGACCAGGAACATCGCCGCCGTGAACAGCGAGACCAGCGCCGCGTACGAGGGGTAGCGCGGATCGTCCTTGAGGTACGCGGTCGAGTAGACCTGCACACAGGTGGCGACCAGGCCGACCAGCACCGAGATCAGCGAGCTGAAGCCGTCCAGGTGGATCGCGAGCGCGATGTCGGGGCCGCCGGTCGGGGTGAGCCGGGTGGCGGCGTCCAGCGCCTGGCCGCTGCCGAGCTGGATCGCGACGACCAGCGCGAGCACCGCCGAGACGGCGACCGGCACGATCGCCAGCGGCCGGGCGAGGCCGGGCGCGCGCTTTCCGGCGGCCAGGGTGGCCGCCGCGCCGAGCGCGGGCAGCGCGGGGACGAGGGCGGGCAGGGCGAGGTTCATGCGGCGGCCTGGCCCTTCAGCGCCTCGGCTCCGTCCGGCGCCCGCTCGGTGTCGGCGGTGGACTCGGCCGGGTCGCCGAGCGCGGTGACCCGGTCGATGTCCGCCGTGCCCCGGGCCCGGAACAGCAGTAGGACGATGGCGAGCCCGAGGCCGATCTCGGCGGCGGCGACGGTGATGGTGAACAGGGTCAGCGCCTGCCCGGCGTGCAGCGAGTCGCGCAGCCAGGCGTCGAAGGCGACGAGGTTGAGGTTGACGGCGTTGAGCATCAGCTCGACGGACATCAGCACCAGGATGACGTTGCGCCGGGCGAGCACGCCGTAGACGCCGACGCTGAACAGCAGCGCGGCGAGGACGACGGGGTAGGCGAGGTGCATCAGCTCTCCTCCGCCGGAGTGGTCTCGGAGGCGGCCGCCTCGGACGACGCGGGCGCGGCGGGCGCGGTCGGCGCGGCGGGCGCGTTCTGGGCGACCGTCCCGTTGGAGCCGACCGGCCGTCCGGCCCGGATCCGTCCGGCCCGGGGCGCCGGCACCCGCCGCCCGTTGCCGCGCGACAGCACGATCGCGCCGACCAGCGCGGCCAGCAGCAGCACCGAGAGCGCCTCGAAGGGCAGCACCCAGGTCCGGAACAGGCTCTCACCGGTCGCCGCCGCCGAGCCGCCGCCCGCGCCGAGGTCGATCCAGGACGTCCGGAAGGCGTCCACGACCAGCGTCACCAGCGTTCCGGCCGAGGCCAGCGCGACCACCAGGGCGACCCAGCGGTTCTTGGAGTCGGCGTCCGGTGAGCGCCCGATCGGCGCCTTGGTGAGCATCAGCCCGAACAGCACCAGCACGACCACCGAGCCGAGGTAGATCAGCACCTGCACCCAGGCGATGAACTCGGCGGTGAGCAGCAGGAACTCCACCGCCAGCCCGCCGAGCGCGACCACCAGCCAGAGCGCGGCGTGCACCAGCTGCCTGGTGGTGACGGCGACCACCGCCGAGCCGAGCACCGCGATGCCGACCAGCAGGAAGACGATCTCCACCCCGGTCGGGGAGAGGAACGAGCGCGCGGCCGGGTCCAGCGACCCGGTCGCGGCGAGCAGCGCGGCGGCGCCCTTCACGCGTCACCACCGTCCTGCGCCGCGTCGGCGGCCTCGGCGGCCTCGGCGGCTTCGGCGGCCGCCTTGACCGCGGCGGCGGCCAGCTTGTCGGCGGCCTTGCGCGCGGTGGCGATCTCCTTGGGCTCCTCGGCCGCCGGGTCCAGCGCCGGCGGCACCGGCACGGTCCACATCCACTCCCGCAGCCGGTCCCGCTCGTGGGTCAGCTCCAGGATGTCCGTCTCCGCGTACTCGAACTCGGGCGACCAGAACAGCGCGTCGAACGGGCACACCTCGATGCAGATCCCGCAGTACATGCAGAGCGAGAAGTCGATGGCGAACCGGTCCAGCACATTGCGGGTGCGGGCACGCGCGTTCGGGTCGGCGGCCGGCAGCGTCTCCTTGTGGGAGTCGATGTAGATGCACCAGTCCGGGCACTCACGGGCGCAGAGCATGCAGACCGTGCAGTTCTCCTCCAGCAGCGCGATCACGCCGCGCGAGCGCGGCGGAAGGCTCGGCTGCACGTCGGGGTACTGCGCGGTGATGCTCTTCCTCGTCATCGTCCGCAGGGTGACGGCCAGGCCCTTGGCCAGGCCCGCACCGGGGAAACTCATGAGATCGCCACCTTGATGATGCCGGTGAGGGCCAGCTGGACGAGCGCGAGCGGGATCAGCACCGTCCACGCGAAGCGCATCAGCTGGTCCTCGCGCAGCCGGGGGTAGGTGACCCGCAGCCAGATCACCACGAAGGCCAGCGCGAAGGTCTTCAGCAGGGTCCACAGCCAGCCGAGCTGGTCCGGCAGCGGGCCGTGCCAGCCGCCGAGGAAGAGCACGGCGGTCAGCGCGGAGACCACCAGGATGCCCGCGTACTCGGAGAGCAGGAACAGCGCGAAGCGCAGACCGGTGTACTCGGTGTAAGCGCCGAAGATGATCTCGGAGTCGGCGACCGGCATGTCGAACGGCGGGCGCTGGAGCTCGGCCAGGCCGGCCGTGAAGAACACGAAGCCGCCGATCAGCTGCCACGGGATCCAGTACCACTCCCAGGCGTCCATGATCCCGGGCAGCGAGAGCGTCCCGGCGGCCATCGCCACGGAGGCGGCGGCGAGCACCATCGGCAGCTCGTAGGACATCAGCTGCGCGGCCGTCCGCAGACCGCCGAGCAGCGAGAACTTGTTGGCCGAGGCCCAGCCGGCCATCAGCTTGCCGATCACGCCGACACCCATGACGGCGAGCACGAAGAACAGGCCCGCGTCCACCGCCTGCCCGACGAAGCCGTCCGGTCCGACCGGGATCGCCAGCAGCACCAGCAGGTACGGCAGCAGCGAGACGGCGGGCGCCAGCTGGAAGATCCGCCGGTCGGCGCCGGCCGGGACGATGTCCTCCTTCTGGGCGAACTTCACGCCGTCCGCGATCAGCTGCGCCCAGCCGTGGAAGCCGCCGGCGTACATCGGGCCGAGGCGGCCCTGCATGTGCGCCATCACCTTGTGCTCGGTCTGGCCGATGACCAGGGGGAGGACGAGGAAGACGACCAGTGTGGCGACGCAGCGCAGCACCGTGTCGAACAGGTTCACGCGCCGTCTCCGTCCTGGCCGGCCGACTCGGCCGGTGGCGTCTCGCTCGTCTTCTCCGCGCCGGCCGGCTCCTCGGCAGCAGGCTCCCCGGCCACCGGCTCCTCACCGGCGGGCTTCTCGACGGCCGGCTTCGCGGGCTCGTCGTGCGCCGGCACCGGGTTGTGCCACGGCGCGTCGGAGGACTGCGTCCGGGCCGGGGCCGGGGCGGCCTCGCCCGGTGCCTGGCTGACCGACCCCTCGGAGACCGACCTGGTCCGCCGCGGCCGGTCCGTCCGCACCGCGGGCTTCTCCTCCGCCGGAGCGACCCCGGCGGCCCCGGCCGCATCGGTGGCCCCGGCAGCCCCGGAGGCCTCGCCGGCCGCCTGGCTCGCCGACCCCTCGGAGACCGAACGCGTCCGCCGCGGCCGGTCGGCCCGCACCGGGCCGCCGCCGCGGGAGCTCCGGCCGTACGCCTCACGGTCTGGGCC
>NZ_JBHVER010000192.1:0-15819 GCF_042802195.1 Kitasatospora sp. NPDC057500
GCGCAGCGGTGAGTCGGCCGGCCGGCGGACGGAGGTGACCGGCCCCCGGGGTCAGGCGACCTTGGCGCAGAGGGGCTCGGCGGAGCCGTGCTTGATGGTGAGGGTGCGGTAGCCGGTGGCGCCGATCTCGATGGTGTAGTCGCCGTCGACGGTGTAGAGGTCGCGGGGCAGGGTGCCCGCGCCGGCGCCGAAGCCGAGCAGGACCGGGCCGTGGGCGCGCCAGGTCTGGGAGCCGTCGGGCCGGTAGTCGACGTGGGAGCGGCCGCCGGCGTCGGCGTCGTAGTGGGCGCCGGTCAGGGTGTTGGTGAGCCGCATGACCAGGGCGCCCCGGTAGGCGACGCGGCGGACGGTGCCGTCCGGGTCGGCGGCCAGCACGTGCCGCTCGACGCGGTCGACCACGGGTTCCAGGTGCACCGGGAAGTCGCAGCGGGCGCCGGCCGGCAGGTCGAAGGACGGCGAGGGCCACGGCTCCCAGCCGCCGCGGCCGGCGGCGACCGCCACCGGGGCGGCGGTCAGGGTCGCGGCCAGGGCGGCGACAGCGGTGGCGGCAGCGGTCGCGGCGGTCGCGAGGCGGAGGGGGATGCGGCGCATGGCGGGTCTCCTGGTGGGGCGTCGGACTGTTCGGCGGCCAGCCTGGCAGGGGCCGCTGACCGGATTCTCACCACACCCCGGACGGGCGCCGTAGGGTGGCCCGCCATGGAGTTCCGACTGCTCGGCCCGTTCGAGGCCGACCACCGCGGCGAGCCCGTCCTGGCCGGTGCCCGCCGCCAGGAGCGGTGCCTGCTCGCCGTCCTGCTGTTGGAGGACGGCCGGGTGGTCGCCACCGAGCGGCTGATCGACCTGCTCTGGCACGGCAGCCCGCCCGCCTCGGCGCGCGGCACCGTGCACACCTACATCGGACGGCTGCGCGCCCGGCTGCGCCCGCACGGCGTGGTGATCGACACCCGGCACGACGGGTACGCCCTCGCGCCCGGCCCCCACACCCTGGACGTCCGGGAGTTCCTCGACCTCGCGGCCCGCGCCTCCGTCACCGGCGACCCCGCCGAGCGGCTGCGCTGCCACGACCGGGCGCTCGCGCTCTGGCGCGGGCCGCTGCTCGCGGACGTCGCCGACGACGCGCTGCGCGGGCGGCTCGGCGGGCGGCTGCTCCACCTGCGGCTGTCGGCCCTGGAACAGCGCGCCGAACTCCTCCTCACGATGGGCCGGCACGACCGGCTGCTCGCCGATCTTCCGCTGCGCGACGGCGAGTTGGAGGGCCTGCCGCCCCGCGAGCGGCTGGTGCGCGCCGCGATGACGGCCCTGTACCGGGCGGGCCGGCAGGGCGAGGCGCTCGCCCTCTACCGGCACACCCGGCGGACGCTGGTGGAGACCCTGGGCGTGGAGCCGGGCGCCGAACTGGCCGCGCTGCACGAGCGGATCCTGCGCGCCGACCCCCGGCTGGACCGGCCGCCGGCGCCGCTGTACGCGGTGCGGGTGGGCGAGGAGTGGCTGCCGTGGAGCGCGGGCGGGCACCCGGCGCTGGAGTTCTGCAACACCTTCGCCGGCTGGGGCGCACCGTCCGCACCGCCCGGTTCCGACTGGCTGCGCGGCTACTCGACGCTCGCGGTCTGGGCCGGGCACCAGGACCTCGCCGAGCAGCCGCTGGTCGAGTCGCTGCTGCGGCAGGCCGCGCAGCACCCGGACGAGGCGGCGACCGTGCTGGCCGAGGCCCGCGCGTTCCGCTCGGCGCTGTACGCGTGCCTGACCGATCCGCAGGACGGGGCCGCCTTCGGCGAGGTGGCCGCCGTGGTCCGACTCGCCACCCGTGCGGCGGTGTTCACCCGCGGCGAGGACGGCCTGGCGCGGTGGCGGCTGCCGCCGTCGGCCGGGCTCCGGCTGCCGCTGTACGCCGCCGCCCGGGCGGCGGCCGAACTCCTCGCCGAGCCGCGCCGGCTGACCGTCCGGCGCTGCCCGAGCGCGGACTGCGGCTGGCTGTTCCTGGACGCGGCCGGGCGGCGTCGCTGGTGCAGTCTGGCGACCTGCGGGGCGGCGGCCAGGGGCGCGACGAGCTCCTGAACCGGCGCGCGGCGGGGCCGGTTCCATCCTCGTTCCGCCCAACTCCTTGACGATTGCATGACATTGACGGAGCATCAACCTCGCGGCGCCGCACCCCCTCCTCCACCGTTCCGTCCCTACGGACCCCCACAGGAGGACAGTCATGCGACTGCCCCGCCGAGGGAAGCCGGCCGCGGCCACCGCCGTCCTGCTGGCCCTCGCCCTCGCCGTCCCGCTCACCACCGCCCAGGCCACCGCACAGCCGGCCTCCGCCACCGCCTCCGATGCCGACTCCGCGCGGCAGTACCGCCTCGACGGCCCCCGGACCGTCGCCGAGCGCACCGCCGTCGCCGCCACCGGAGCCTCCGTCGACGCCGTCCGGACCGACTCGCTGACGGTCACCGCCACCCCCGCCGAGGCCGCCCGGCTGCGCGCGCTCGGCTGGTCGCCCGTCCCGCTGCCGGGCCCCCGGTACGGCGCCGTGCCCGGCCAGGAGGGCGTCGGCGCGGCGCTCTACGACTTCCCGTCCGCCGACTCCGGCTACCACAACTACGCGGAGGCGGCGGCCGACATCGAGGCCGTCGTCGCCGCGCACCCCGACATCATGAGCAAGCGGGTGATCGGCACCTCCTACGAGGGCCGGCCGATCGTCGCCGTGAAGATCAGCGACAACGTGGGCACCGACGAGAACGAGCCCGAGGTGCTCTTCACCGCCCACCAGCACGCCCGCGAGCACCTCACCGTCGAGATGTCGCTCTACCTGCTGCACGAGTTCGGCGACAAGTACGCCACCGACACCAGGATCGCCAACGCGGTCAACAGCCGGGAGATCTGGGTGGTCCCGGACCTCAACCCGGACGGCGGCGAGTACGACATCGCCACCGGCCGCTACCGCAGCTGGCGCAAGGACCGCCAGCCCAACCCGGGCAGCAGCTACGTCGGCACCGACCTCAACCGCAACTGGGACTACAAGTTCGGCTGCTGCGGCGGCTCCTCCGGCTCCACCTCCAGCGAGACCTACCGGGGCAGCGCGCCGGAGTCCGCGAAGGAGACCAAGGTGGTCGCCGACTTCGTGCGCAGCCGGGTGGTCGGCGGCAGGCAGCAGATCACCGCGGCCATCGACTTCCACACCTACAGCGAGCTGGTGCTCTGGCCGTTCGGCTGGACCACCGCCAACACCACCACCGGCATGACCGCCGACGAGTACAACACCTTCGCCACCCTGGGCCGTTCGATGGCCTCCACCAACAACTACACGCCCGAGCAGTCCAGCGACCTCTACATCACCGACGGGTCGATCGACGACTGGCTGTGGGGCGCGCAGCGGATCTTCGGCTACACCTTCGAGATGTACCCCGGCCCCAACGGCGCCAGCGGCTTCTACCCGCCCGACGAGGTGATCGGCCGCGAGACCAGCCGCAACCGGGAGGCCGTGCTGCGTCTGGTGGAGACCGCCGACTGCGTCTACCGGGCGATCGGCAAGCAGCAGCAGTACTGCGGCATCGCCAACTGACGAATCGGATCGGCCCGTTCGGATCCCGGGGTTCGGACGGGCCGCCCCGGTGGTCGCATGTAAGGAACATGACACTCCGTTCCGGCCAGCAGCCGGGCGCCCGCCGGTCATTCACCTCGGCGGCCGGACCGGACGACCCCTCCCCGTGCCACGATCACCCAAGAGTGATGTGACATGTCACAGCTTTCGGCATCCGCCGGACTCGCCGCCCACCGGGAGGGAACCCACCCATGCACCGTCCTCGCACCGCCGCCGCCCTGGCCGGCGCCGCGGTCCTCGCCGCGCTGACCGCCGCCACCGCCCCGGCCGCCGTCGCCGCCCCCGCGCCCACCGGCCCGACCGGGCCCTTCACCACCTGCGGCACCCCGGGCGCACCCGGCCTCCTGCAGACCCGCGCCTGTATCGAGGTCAACGGCCTCCAGGTACGCCTGTTCGGCCACGCCTACCCCACCAACCCGGCCTGGGTGCCGCAGACCGTCGGCTTCCGGATCGCCGGAACCGCGGTCGGCCAGCCGCCGATCCCGCCGGTGTACCCGAGCGTCCTGGTGCCCTCCGGCGGCATCCACGTCGGCGGGATCACCACCACCGTCCCCTGCGGCACCACGGTGACCGCCGACTTCAGCGTGGACAACGGCGGCTGGCCGCCCTCACCGGCGACGGTCACCGTCGTCGTCCCCTGCTGATCCCGCCCCCGGCCCCACTCGCGGCCCGGCCCGCCCACCGGGTCCGGGCCGCGGTCAGCCCGCCTCCATCCGCTCCACGATCAGCTCGCACAGCTCATGGGTGCGCAGCGCGTCGTGGGCGTCGAGGGTCTTTCCGGCACGAACGGCGTCGAGGAACGTGAGGACGGCCTGCTCGATGCCGCGCTGGCGGGCGACCGGAACCCAGTCACCGCGGCGCCGGACGGTGGGCTGGCCTCGGTGGTCGATCACCTCGGCCAGGTTGTGCACCTCCCGCTTGGAGTCGCCACCGGAGACCTCCAGGACCTCCTCCGTCGAACCGGACAGGCGGTTCATGATGCCCAGCGCGGTGAACCCCTCCCCGGCCAGGGTGAGCACGACGTGCTCGACCAGACCGTCGCGAACCCGCGAGCGGACGTCGACGTGCTCGATGTCCCCCGGGGCCAGGAACCTGAGCACATCCACCACGTGAATGAAATCGTCGAAGACCATCGGCCTCGGAGCCTCGGGCAGACCCTCGCGGTTCTTCTGCAGCACGATCAGATCCCGAGGACGTTCCTTGGCCTGGACGTAGCCGGGCGCGTACCGCCGGTTGAAGCCCACCATCAGCGAGCGGCCCGTCCGGTCGGCCAGGTCAACCAGCCGACGGGCACCCTCCACGGTGTAGTCCAGCGGCTTGTCCACATAGACGTCCACACCCGCGGTCAGCAACTGCTCCACGATCGGAACGTGCTGGCTGGTCGCGGCATGAACGAACGCCACCCGGATCCCGCTCCCGATCAACTCCCCGAGATCGGTGAACCGCTTTCCCGCCTCGATCCGGTGCGCGTCACCGATCCGGTCCAGCTTCGCCCCGTCCCGGGTCATCAACCGCACATCCAGCCCCGCCAACCCACCCAGAACCGGCAGATACGCCTTCTGCGCGATGTCACCAAGCCCGACAACCCCGACCGAAAGAAGGCCGCCGTCAGAGACACGGGTCGAATCCATCAGCTTCTCCACAAGTACGCGCCGACACCAACCACCCCCACCCTAGTCACCAGCCCCCGTACACCACTCACCCATCACCGGAGCCCCCGAAGCGGCCCAACAGCACACCTGCGAGCCGGCGGGCACCAGGAGGGCGCTCGCACGACGCAGCAGCCCCGGCTGCGCGGGAAGGACACCGCGGTCTCGGCCAGGCCGCGGCCGGTGCGCTCGACCGGGCTCCGCGCCGGTCACGACCCGCTCGGGGACGTAGGAGCCGTGGCCAGGCTCCCGATCGCGCTCACGGTCACACCCGCACCGTCGACGCGTAGCGGCGCCAGGAGGTGAGGCGCTCGGCGCCGATCCGCGCCCGGGTCTGCGGGTCGGTCACGCCCAGGCCCTCGGCGGGGGCGAGGCACAGGACGCCGACCTTGCCGGTGTGGCCGTTGGTCTGCACCAGCCGCAGCGCCTCGCCGGTCCGCGCCAGCGGGAAGACGTCGGTGAGGATCGGCACCAGGCCGCCCTGCCGGAACAGCCGGGCGGTGTCCCAGGTCTCCTGGAGGTTGGCGATGTGGCTGCCGATCACCCGCTTGAGGTTCATCCACAGGTAGCGGTTGTCGTACTGGTGCTGGTAGCCGGTGCTCGACCCGCAGGTGACCACGACGCCGCCGCGCCGCACGACGTGCACCGAGGTGCCGAACGTGGCGCGGCCCACGTAGTCGAAGGCGACCCGCGGGTCCTCCCCCAGCTCGGCCCGGATCCGGCGGCCGAGCCGCTTGCCGTACTCGATCGCGTCGGCGGCCGGGTCGTCGCCGTCGCCCATGCCGAGTTCGCGCCGGTCGATCACCACGTCGCAGCCCTGCTCGCGCAGGATCCGGGCCTTGCGCTCGGAGCTGACCACGCCGACCGCGGTGCCGCCGCCGTTCTTGACCATCTGGACCGCGAACCCGCCCAGGCCACCGGTGGCGCCCCAGACCAGCACGATGTCGCCCTGCTTGATCCGCGCGCCGTGCTCGCCGACCAGCATCCGGTAGGCGGTGCCGGCGCACAGGGTGATCGAGGCGGCCTCCTCCCAGGTCAGGTGGCCCGGCTTGGGCACCAGCTGGGTCGAGCGCACGACCGTGTAGTGGGCCAGGCCGCCGAAGTTGGTCTCGTAGCCCCAGGCCCGGCCGCCGGCGCCCATCATGCCGTCGGCGTGCGCGCCCGGCTCCTGGTCGTCCACGTAGGCCGGGCTGACCATCACGTGGTCGCCGACCTTCCAGTGCCGCACGCCGTCGCCGACCCGGACCACCACGCCGGCGGCGTCCGAACCGACGATCTGGTGCGGCAGGTCGTGGCGGGCCGCGTAGCCGCCCTGCCGGGCGAAGCGCTCCAGCGCGCTGAAGGTCGAGATCGGCTTGAACATCGCCGACCAGACCGTGTTGTAGTTGATCGAGCTGGCCATCACCGCGACGACCACCTCGTCCGGCGCCGGCCGCGGCATCGGGACCGGCCCGACGTGCAGCGAGCGCCGGACGTCGGGGTCGGCCTCGCCCTCGAACATGCCGGCGTCGGAGGCCCGCAGGTGCGCCGCGGGGAAGAGGTCGGGCAGCGGGAGGGCGGCGAGTTCCTCCGGCGCGGCGCCCGCGAGCACCGCTTCGGCCAAGATGTCCATGAGATGTCCTCGTGTTCGCGATCGGGTGTGCGGTCGGCCGCGGGCGTCGCGAGCTGCTGTGCGGTCGGCCGGTGGCATCGGAATCGGGTGTGCGGTCGGCCGGTGGCGTCGAACGCGTCGTCGCGCGCGCCGGGGCCCGGCCGCGGGCCGGAACCGGGGGACGGATGCCGGTGTCGGCCCGGACCGGTGTGCCGCGACGGCCGGGCCGCAGGGTGGGCGGCGCCGTCCCGGTGGGCGTACGCGTCCGGATCTCCGGTCCGCTGTGCCGCCCGGGGCGATCCTTGGGGTCGCGGCAGCCGCGTCACACCCCAGCGTCGCCCCTACGGACCGGGCAGTGCTCGCAGGTGTCCGGGCACTCGGGGGTGTACCGAGTCACACGGCGGCGGGCCGCAGTGTGACGCCCGCCGCCTCCGCGAGCCGCTCGTCGGCGGCCGTACCGGGTGCGCAGGAGCGCCGCAGGGCGGCCAGCAGCTGGGGGTCCAGCCGGGACGAGGAGGCCCGCCGGTTCGGGTCGACCAGGCGGGCGGCCTCGGCCAGCCACCCGGGCGCGGCCGGTACGCCCAGGAACTCCGCCAGCCTGGCCAGTTCCGCCGGGGCGTCGGCCACCAGCGCCTCGTACGAGAGCATCGTCCACGCCCCGGTGGGCAGCCGCAGCAGCTCCTGCGCGCCGTCGCTGACCATCGCCGACCACAGCGCGCCGAACGCCGTCAGCGGGATGTCGCGCCGCATCAGCCGCGGCAGCTCCTCCGGGGTGGTCAGCAGCCGCCCCAACTCCGCTGGCAGCAGCTGGAACTGTGTCTCGCCCAGCTGCTCCGGGGAGGCGACCCCGGCGATCCCGGCCGCCTCGCGGCCCAGCAGCATCTGCCGGAACCCGGGGTGGCTGCTCATCGACAGGGCCGAGTCGGCGCCGTCCCGGGTGAGGTAGACGAAGCGGGCCTCGGGGAACTCCGCCCACAGCTTCGGCAGCATCCCCAGGGAGCCGCCGGAGCGCTCGACGACCACCGGCCGCTCGAACCGCCGGGCCAGGTGCGCGAAGAGCGTCCGGTACTGGTCGGCGATCGGGCGGGCCGGCCAGCCGGGCACCTCGGCGGCCAGCTCGTCGTGGAGCGCGTCCGGGTCGTCGGTGAGCATCGGCAGCGTCATGTGGCAGAGCGCCGGGACGCCCCGGGCGGGGTCGAACCGCCCCTTCCCGTACGGGTAGATCAGCTCGGAGACCCTGAGCCCCGCGGCGACCATCACGTCCATGGCCGGCTCGGGCTCGCTGAGCATCCGCCAGAACTCGGCGCCGTCCGGGGCACCGTCGAGGTAGCCGCGGCTACGCACGGTGCTGAGCAGTTCGCTGAGGCTGAGCACCTCGTCGTGGGCGCGCAGCATCCGGGAGACCAGGGTGGACCCGCACCGGCCGGTGCTGATCACGAACGTCGGAGTCATCGGCCGTCCTCACATCGCCCCGGCGCGCAGCCGGTCGCGGATCACGTCGAGCACCGCGCGCTGGTGGCGGGCGAGGTAGAAGTGGCCGCCCTCGAAGGTGTGCAGCGCGAAGCCGCCGGTGGTGTGCTCGGCCCAGGCGCCGACCTCCTCCAGGCTCGCCTTCGGGTCGCTCTCGCCGGTCAGGGCGACGATCGGGCAGTCCAGCGCGGGGCCCGGCTCATAGCGGTACGTCTCGGCGGCGGTGTAGTCGCTGCGGATCGCCGGCAGGATCATCCGCAGCAGCTCCAGGTCGCCGAGGATGCGGGCGTCGGTGCCGCTGAGGCTCTGCAGTTCGGCGACCAGGCCGTCGTCACCGAGCAGGTGCGCGGTCTCCACCCGGTGGCGGGAGGGGGCGCGGCGGCCGGAGGCGAACAGTGCGACGGGGGCGGTGCCCAGCTCGCGCCTCATCCGGACGGCGACCTCGAAGGCCAGGGTGGCGCCCATGCTGTGCCCGAAGAAGGCCAGTGGACGGTCCATCAGCGGGCGCAGCGCGGCGAACGACTCGTCGGCCAGCTCGGCGATGGTGGTCAGCGGCCGCTCGTGGCGGCGGTCCTGGCGGCCCGGGTACTGGAGCGCGACGACCTGCACGGTGGAGCGCAGGGCCTCGGAGACCGGGTAGTAGAAGCTCGCCGAGCCGCCGGCGTGCGGGAAGCAGACCAGGGTGAGGTCGCCGGCTTCCTGGTGGAAGCGGCGGATCCAGAGGTTGTCCTGGGCCGGGTCGACCTGGTCACGCAGGTCGTTCGGGTCTCTCATCGGGTGGTCGCTTTCGTCGTCGTCGGCCGGGAAGTGGGGCCGGTGGCTGGGCCGGGAGTGGGGTCGGTGGCGGTGCCGAGGGTGGTGAGCCACGCGTCGACGGTCCGCGCGGTGGCGGCGGCGTGCTCCTCCATCAGCGAGAAGTGGTTGCCGGGGGTGTCCACGGCGCTGTGCGGCAGGGTCCAGGAGGAGCGCCAGTCGCCGTCGCGCGACCAGCCGAACATCGGCTCGGTGGCCCGGACGAGCAGGGTCGGGGCCTGGATCGGGGTGGGCTGCCAGCCGTGGAAGAGCCGGACGTAGCCGCCCATCGCGGTCAGCCTGGTGTCGTCCATCGGGACGTAGCCGTCCTCCCGCTCGATCATCCCGGCGCTGAGCGTCGACTGGATGCCGGCGAGCGCCTCGACGTCGTGCGAGTAGATGTCGATCAGCACCAGCGCCTGCGCGGCGGCGCCGACGCGTTCGAGTTCGGCGGCCACCGCGTGGGCGAGCATGCCGCCGGACGAGTGGCCGACCAGGGCGCACGGAGCCCCGCCGGTGTGCGCGAGGATCGCCTCGGCCTGGGCCTCGACCACCGCCCGCACCGTGGCGGGCAGCAGCTCACCGCGCCCGAAGCCGGGCGCGGCAACGGCGGCGACGTCCCGGCGCCCGCGCAGCGCGCCGGCGAACCTGACGTACTGGTGCGGGCCGGAGATGGCGAGGATCGACGGCAGGCAGACCAGGCCGGGCCCGTCGGTGCCGCGGGCCAGCCTGACCACCGGGACCGGCTCGGGCAGTTCCCCGCCGGCGCGGAAGGACGGGCGGAACTCCGACGCGGCGACCAGGACCCCGAAGAAGTCGCCGCTGCGCCCGGTGGCCGAGGCCTCCCGGAACATCGCGCCGAGGGTGCCGGCGCCCTCCTGCCGCGCGGGCTCGGCCCCGGCGTCCGCCGTGGTGAACTGCCCGGTGAGGTGGGTGACCAGGGCGCCAGGGGTGGGGTGGTCGAACAGCAGCGTGGTCGGCAGCCTCAGCCCGGTGGCGGCGGCCAGCCGGTTGCGCAGCTCGACGGAGGTGAGCGAGTCGAAGCCGGCCTCCAGGAACGGCCGGTGCGGGTCGGCGGCGGCACCGGGCTCGGCGGCCGGCTCGGCGTGGCCGAGGACGACCGCCGTCTGACGGGCCACCAGGTCGGCCAGGGCGGCCAGGCGCTCGTCGGCCGACAGCTGCGCCAGGCGGCGCTGGAAGGCGGCGAGCGCCTGCTGGTCCGGCACATCGCCGCCCGCCCGCCCGGCCGGGGCGAGCCCGGCGAGGACTGCGGGGAGCGCCCCGGCGGCCCCGGCGGCGCGCAGGGCCGCGACGTCCAGGGCGACCGGGGCGAGGAGCGGCCGGGCGGCGCCCAGGGCGGCGTCGAAGGCGGCGAGGCCCTGCTCGGCGGTGAGCGGAACGACCCCGCCCTGTCGCAGGCGGCGCCGCTCGACATCGGTGAGGGTGTCGCCCATGCCCGCCTCCCACAGGCCCCAGGCGAGCGAGACGGCCGGGACGCCCCGGGCACGGAGAGCGGTGGCGTAGGCGTCGAGGAAGGCGTTGGCGGCGGCGTAGTTGGCCTGGCCGGGGTTGCCGAGGAGGCCGGCGACGGAGGAGTAGAGGACGAAGGCGGCGAGGGGCTTGCCCTCGGTCGCGGCGGCGAGGTTGCGAGCGGCATCCACCTTGGCCCGGAAGACCCGCTCCAGGCGCTCCGGCGTCAGGTCGGCGAGCAAGGCGTCGTCGAGCAGCCCGGCCGCGTGGATCACGGCCGTCACGGGCTCGTCCCGCAGCACGTCGGCGACCGCGTCCGGGTCGGCGACGTCGCAGGCCACCGCGCGGACCTTCGCGCCCTCGATCGCCACGCTCCCGCCGGAGCGGGAGAGCAGGAGCAGGTCGCGGACACCGTGGGTCTCGGCCAGGTGGCGGGCGATCAGGCGGCCGAGCGCCCCGGTGGCGCCGGTGACGACGACCGTGCCGTCGCCGAACCCGACCGGCTCCCCCGCGGCGGGCACCCGTACCAGGCGCGGGACGCGGACCTCGCCGTCGCGGACCACGGCCTGCGGAAGCTCGTAGAAGGCGTCCTCGGCGGCGTCCAGCAGGTGGATGCGGTCCGGTTGCTCGGCCTGCGCCGAGCGGACCAGGCCCCACAGGGCGGCACCGTCCGCATCCGTGACCACCTCGCCCGCCGCGCCGAACGTCCTTACCACCAGGCGCGATCGCGCCCACTCCGGATCGGCCAGCCAGTCCTGGAGCAGCGCCAGCAGCGCCGCCGACCGGTCCAACGCCGCACCCGCAGCCGAAGCATCCACCAACAGCACCGGAACAGGCTCAGGCAGCACGTCACCGAGAGCGATCACCACCGGCGTCCGCGCTGACGCGGCCACCTCCCGCACCGCCCACTCCACCTCGTACAGCAGCCGGTCGGCCGCTCCCCCGCCCAGCCGGTCGGCGGAGACCGGCCGCAGCGTGAGCCGTTCGACCCGGCCGACGGGCAGCCCGGTCGGGTCCGCCAGATCGAGCCGGACGGTGTCGACCCCGCTCACGGCGGTCAGCCGCACCCGCAGGGCGGTGCCGGCCGGGGCGAAGCGGTGCACCCCGGAGAAGCCGAACGGAAGCCGCAGCCCCTCGCCGGGCAGCAGCCCCGCCGGGCCGATCGTGTGCAGGACGGCGTCGAACAGCGCCGGGTGCAGTCCGAACCCGTCGCCCGGGGTGTCGGTCCGCACCTCGGCGAACGCCTCGCCGCCGCGCCGCCACATCCGGCGCAGGCCCCGGAAGGCGGGACCGTAGTCGAGGCCGGTGTCCGCGAAGGCGTCGTAGAGCCCCGCCAGCGGCACCTCCTCGGCGCCGGGCGGCGGCCAGCCGACCAGGTCGGCGTCGACGTCGGCGGGTCCCGCCGTCGAGAGGGCGCCGGCGGCGTGCAGGGTCCAGGGCTCCTCGTCGCCGACGCGGGAGTGCACGGTGACGGCGTGCGCCCCGTCCTCCTCCGTCACGGTGACCCGGACGGTGACGACGCCGCGATCGGGCAGCAGCAGCGGCTGCCGCAGCGTCAGCTCCTCCAGTGCCGGTGCGCCGACCCGCTCCCCGGCGGCGAGGGCAAGTTCGACCAGCGCGGTGCCGGGCAGGACGGCACGGCCCAGCACGGTGTGCTCGGCCAGCCACGGCTGGGCGGTGGCGTCCAGCGTCCCCGTGAGGACCAGCGTGCCGGTGTCGGGGACGTCGACGGCGGCACCGAGCAGCGGGTGGCCGGTCGGCTCCAGGCCGAGACTCCGGGCGTCGCCGCCGCGGCCGGTCCCCGGGCGGGGCCAGAGGCGCCGGTGGGTGAACGGGTAGGTCGGCAGATCCGCCCGACCGGTCCCGCCGACAACCGGCCGCCAGTCGACGTCGGCGCCGTCGACGAACAGGGCGGCGACCGAGCCCAGCAGCGTCCGGGCCTCGGCGCGCCCGCGCCGCAGGGCCGGAACGGCCAGCAGTCCGGCGTCGGCGTCCCGCACCAGCGCGGTGAGCACCGCGTCCGGCCCGATCTCCAGTACCCGGGTGACGCCCTGGGCGGCGAGGGCCGCGACGGCGTCGGCGAAGCGGACCGGGCGGCGGACCTGGTCGACCCAGTAGGCCGGGTCGCTCCACCGGCCGGGCGTCACGGCCGCGCCCGTGACCGTGGAGACGGCGGCGAGCCTCGGCTCCGCGAAGGCGAGGCTTCCCACCGCGGCGCGGAAGTCGGCGAGCATCGGGTCCATCAGGCGGGAGTGGAACGCGTGGCTGGTGCGCAGGCGCGAGGTCTTCCAGCTGCGCTCGGCCGCCACCGCCGCAGCCGCTTCGATGCCGTCCGAGGTACCCGAGAGCACCACGGCGGCAGGGCCGTTGACAGCGGCGACGTCGAGGTCGGGGAGCGCCTCCCGCACCTCGGCCTCAGGCGCCCCGACGGCCAGCATCGCACCGCCGGGGGGCAGTTCCTGCATCAGCCGGCCGCGCGCGGCCACCAGCGCGGCAGCGTCCTTGAGTGACAGCACCCCCGCCGCGTACGCCGCCGTGACCTCACCGATCGAGTGCCCCGCGACGACATCGGGCGTCACGCCCCAGCTCCGTACGAGGGCCAGCAGCGCGACCCCGACGGCGAACAGCGCGGGCTGCGCCGTCCCGGTCCGGTGGATCCGTTCCTCGTCCGCGAGCAGGTCGTGCAGCGGCAGGCCGAGGGCAGCGCACGCCTCGTCGAAGGCGTCCGCGTACACCGGGTGCGCCTCGTACAGCTCCCGGCCCATGCCGACCCGCTGAGCGCCCTGCCCGCTGAAGACCAGGGCGAGCCGTCCGGGTCGCGCGGTGCCCCTGAGGGTGCCGCCGTCGGCCAGCGCGGCCAGCAGCTCGGACCGGTCGCGGCCGAGCGCGACGGCCCGGTGCGGCAGCCGCGACCGGCCGGCGAGCGCGCGGGCGGCATCGCGCGGCCGTACGTCCGGACGGGCGGTCAGGTACGCCGCGAGTTCAGCGGCCTGGGCGTCCAGCGCGGTGCCGTCGGCCGCCGCGAGGACGAGCGGGGTCACCGGCAGCGGCTCGTCCGGCTCGGCGGCGGGCGCCGGAACCGGGGTCTCCGTGGGGGCTTCGAGGATGACGTGGGCGTTGGTGCCGCTGATCCCGAAGGACGACACGGCCGCGCGGCGCGGGCGGTCCACCTGCGGCCACTCCCGTGCCTGCGTCAGCAGCTCGACCGCGCCGGCCGACCAGTCCACCTTCGTCGACGGGGTGTCGACGTGCAGGGTGCCCGGCAGGACGCCGTGGCGCATCGCCTCGACCATCTTGATGATCCCCGCCACACCGGCGGCGGCCTGGGTGTGCCCCAGGTTCGACTTCACCGAACCGAGCCAGAGCGGCTCGCCCGCGCGGTCCTGGCCGTAGGTGGCCAGCAGCGCCTGCGCCTCGATCGGGTCGCCCAGCGGCGTTCCGGTGCCGTGCGCCTCCACCGCGTCCACGTCGGCCGCGCCGAGCCGCGCGTTGGCCAACGCCGCCCGGATCACCCGCTGCTGCGAAGGACCGTTCGGCGCCGTCAGACCGTTGGACGCACCGTCCGAGTTGACGGCGCTGCCCCGCACCACGGCCAGCACCGGATGCCCGTTGCGCCGCGCGTCGGAGAGCCGCTCCACGAGCAGCATGCCGACGCCCTCACCCCAGCCGGTGCCGTCCGCGCCCTCCGCGAAGGACTTGCACCGGCCGTCGGGCGCCAGGCCGCGCTGCCGGGAGAACCCGATGAAGGTGTTCGGGGTGGCCATCACCGTGACGCCGCCCGCCAGCGCCGCGTCGCACTCGCCGCCGCGCAGCGCCTGCACGGCGAGGTGCAGGGCGACCAGGGAGGAGGAGCAGGCGGTATCGACGGTGAGGGTCGGGCCTTCGAGGCCGAAGGTGTAGGCGATCCGCCCGGAGGCGATGCTGCCGCCCGTGCCGAGGAAGCCCTCGGCCGAGTCCGCCGACTCCCCCATCACCAGCGCGTAGTCGTTGTACATGACGCCGGTGAACACACCCGTCCGCGAACCCCGCAGCCCCAGCGGATCGATGCCCGCCCGCTCGAACGCCTCCCAGGACGTCTCCAGCAGCAACCGGTGCTGCGGGTCCATCGCCAACGCCTCACGAGGCGAGATCCCGAACACCGCCGGATCGAAGTCGGCCGCGCCGACGAGGAAGCCGCCGTCCCGGGAGTAGCTGGTGCCGGGGTGGTCGGGGTCGGGGTGGTAGAGGTTCTCCACGTCCCAGCCACGGTCGGTCGGGAACGTCCCGATCGCGTCCCGGCCCGCGGCCACCAGCTCCCACAGGTCCTCGGGCGAGGAGACCCCGCCCGGGAACCGGCAGGCCGTCCCGACGATCGCGATCGGCTCGGACGCGGCCCGCTCGGCCCCCCGCAGCAGCTCACGGGTGTCGTGCAGTTCGGCGGTGGCCCGCTTGAGGAAGTAACGCAACCGGTCCTCGGGGACCTGGCCTGGCTCGCTCATGTACTGTCGCCTCTCTTCGCCGCAGCGGGTCAGGAGATCCCGAATTCCTTGCCGAGCAGGTCGAACACCTCGTCATCGGTAGCGGATTCGAGCTCGTCGGCCAGGACGGACCCACCGGTCCGCGCCGCGTCCGCGCTCTTCCAGGAGGCGAGCAGGCCGTGCAGTCGGGCGGTCACCCGGGACCGGCCCTCGGCATCGGGCGACACCGTCCGCAACTCCTGTTCAAACCGGTCGAGCTCAAGGAGCAGGGCCGCCGTCGGGGAAACCGCCGCCGGCCGGAGCCGCTCGACGAGATGGGCGGCGAGCACCCCGGCATTCGGGTAGTCGAACACCAGCGTGGACGGCAGCCGCAGGCCGGTCACGGCCGTCAGCCGGTTCCGCAGCTCGACCGCAGTGAGCGAGTCGAAGCCCAGCTCGTTGAACGCCCGGCCGACCGGGACGGCGGCGGCGGAGTCGTGCCCCAGCACGGCCGCCACCTGCGTCTGGACGGCTTCGAGCACGAGCCGGTCCTGCTCCTCGGCGGGAAGCCCGTCCAGGCGCTCACCCAGCGTCGGCCCGGCCGGGACGGCCCGGTGGCCACGCGGGGCGCGGACCAGCCCGGCCAGCAGCGGGGGCAGCATCCCCACCGCGGCGGCCTGCCCGAGCGCGGCCCGGTCGAGCGACAGCGGGGCGACCAGCGCTCGGGCGCTGCCGAGGGCGGCGTCGAAGGCGGCGAGGCCCTGCTCGGCCGTCAGCGGCAGCACGCCGCCGCGCCGCATCCGGTCGCGGTCGGCGTCGGCGAGG
>NZ_JBHVER010000193.1:0-15512 GCF_042802195.1 Kitasatospora sp. NPDC057500
GCTTCTCGCCGCTGGAGCAGGCGACTGACCCGGTGAAGCCGTTGGCCCGGCTTTGGCCAGCGTGCAGTCAGTGGCGTCCACCGAGTTCTGATCCGTCTCGTACCCCCTGTCCGCCGGCACCCGCCACTGCGCCGACAACGGCCACCGGCACAGCCGCAAGAATCGTATGAACACGCAGGGCAGTCTCAATGATCCACAGAATGGACAGCTCGTCTTTCGCCGCGCGGGCGTGCGACGGTGGGTCGGCTCGCCGAACCACCAGCCCGGCCCCGAGACACGGCGGGGTTGCTTCACCCGACCGATGTCATGCGTCAGCGACCCAGTGTCAATCCGACAGTGCGTTGGATCGACCGGCGGACCACCGGGTCGCACCTGTCAGCGGACGCTGCGCGGTCGCGAATCAGGAGCCCTCTGTGCCCGGTGACATCGCTGGAACGACGTTGGCCCGTCTCAACTTCCGGTCGTGGCTGGCCATTCGTCGATAGAGTTGTCCCACGCCTGCCGAGAAGCATCCCGAAGACCCGAAATGCCCGATTCCCAACAAGTTGCAGAATTCCGCCCTGCCCCCGCATAAACCCCCAGCTCACGAGCTCTGCTCCCCGCGCACGCGGGGATGGTCCCGGCTGCCCGAACGTCCACCGCAGACAGCTCACCTGCTCCCCGCGCACGCGGGGATGGTCCCCGGCCGCCGGGCAGGAAGTCGGCGGTGGCGGCCTGCTCCCCGCGCACGCGGGGATGGTCCCCGCCCGGGTGTCCTGGGGACTGGCCGGCGGGCCTGCTCCCCGCGCACGCGGGGATGGTCCCGCCCACCTCACCCAGGTACTCCACGACCCCCCGCTGCTCCCCGCGCACGCGGGGATGGTCCCACGCCGCTGCCGCCGTACCTGCGGCCGGACAACTGCTCCCCGCGCACGCGGGGATGGTCCCAACCCGAACAGAAGAGGCGTCGCCGCAGGTGCCTGCTCCCCGCGCACGCGGGGATGGTCCCCAGCGCCATCGTGCAAGGGGCTTCGAAGGTGGCTGCTCCCCGCGCACGCGGGGATGGGCCCGGCCGGTAGTCGTTCAGCAGGACGATGGCGTGCTGCTCCCCGCGCACGTGGGGATGGGCCCGCTGTGACGTGCGCGCGCGGTAGAAGCCGTGGGCCTGCTCCCCGGCGTGTGTGGGGAGTGGCGGTTGTGAGTTGTGGACCCTGTGTGGCTGTGGGGTGGGGTTCTGCAACGGGTATATCGGGCCTGAGGGGGTGGGTGGCGCGTGTGACGCCTATGCGGGTTCGGGTGGGCGGTGGATGGTCCTTGTTGCACAGGAAGTCGGGCTGGCCGACTTCCTACGCCACGGTGGCGGGTGAAGAAGTGGGCGGTGGCGGTGTGGCCGCCGAGTTGGCGTGGAGTGTCCTCGTCCTTGCCGTCGAAGGTGTCGAACGGGTCCAGGAGGGGCTGCATCAGGTGCTGCAGCGCCACCGTGACCTGTCGGGCCTCCTCGCCAAGGGCGGTGGGAATGAGGGCGTCCGCGGTCTCGCCGACGGGTGCGCCGGTCTGCATGGCTCGGTGGAGGGCGGTGCGGGGTCGGCTGCCGGGCGGCCGGGGAGCCGGGCGTCCACGGGGTGCCCCGGACGATGCTCGCGGGTGTCAACTCATCGATCTCTCGCATGGTCCCCGGGAGGTTGGCAGTCGGCGGGAAGGTGTGCGGATTCGGTCACCTGACGGTGTCTCGATCGAACGGCGCGCCGAGACTGGTCGTGGCACCCCGGCCCGGGGGAGCGGGGTGCCATCCGGGGGCATGGGCAACCGGCAATGGCCATGCCATTGTTACAAGATGTACTGATTATCTCCACAGTTGCTCCCGGGGCCCTACCATCCTGCGCGGGGGTGCCGGAGGTCCTTCCTCCGGCCCCGCCCGTGCGCCCCGCGCCGCCGCAACTCACTTGTGAGGAAACGTGTCTGACTGGTCGTTGGCGATCGACTTCGGTACCTGCTTCACCACCGCGGCCGTGCGCGTCGAGGCCGGTGTCGCGGCGGCGGTCGAGATCGAGAACAGTCGCTACCTGCCCTCCCTGGTCTGCCTCGACGACGACGGCCGGCTGCTCACCGGCCGGTCCGCCGTGCAACTCGCCGCGCAGTGGCCGGAACGCGCCGAGCAGCACCCCAAGCGGGCGCTGCTCCGGCAGTCGGCGGTGCTGCTGGACGACCGTGAGGTGGCCACCGTCGACCTGGCCGCCGCCGTGCTCACCCGGGTGGTGGGCGAGGCGCGGGCGAAGCGGGGCGGGGCGGCGGCGGGGCGCGTGGTGCTCACCCACCCCGCGGACTGGTCGCCGGGCGATCTGGAGCGGTTGATCGAGGCGGCCGGCCGGGCCGGGGTGGACGCGCCGGAGCTGTTGCCCGAGCCGGTCGCCGCCGCCCGCTTCCACGCGGCGGACGCCCAGGAGGCGGGTGACGTCGAAGGGGGCGGCGATCGGCCGATCGCCGTCTATGACCTCGGCGGCGGCACCGTGGACATCGCGGTGCTCCGCCGGGAGGCGGACGGCTTCCGGGCCGTCGCGGTGGCCGGGAATCCGGACTTCGGCGGCCGCGACCTGGACCAGGCCCTGTTCGAACTGCTCCGCGATCGGGCACTGGACCTCGACCCCGAGCCCTGGCGGCGGCTCTGGGCCGACCCGGCGCCCGCTGCCGCCCACCAGCGGGCGCAGCTCGCCCGCGAGGTGACCCTCGCGAAGGAGTCGCTGTCGGAGACCGGCACGGTGTACCTCGCGGTGCCGGGCTACCCGGACCGGTTCGTGGTCCAGGGCGGCGAGTACCGCGAGGCCGTCGTCCCCGCGCTGGCCGCCTCGGTCGCGCTGCTGGAGCGGACGGTCGCCCGGGCCGGTCTGACCCCGGCAGGCCTGGGGGCCGTGGTGCTCTGCGGGGCGGCGAGCCGGACGCCGCCGGTGGCCGACCTGGTCGGCGCCTGGCTGGGCCGGTCGCCCGACCTGGCCGCCGACCCGAAGGCCGCCGTGGCCCTCGGCGCGCTCACCGACCTGCCCGCCCTTCCGACCCCGGCCGACACCGAGGAGACGGCCGAACAGGAAGCGGCCGCGGCCGGCCGCTGGACCGTCGCCCACTACCCGGACGAGGTCGATCCCGAGCTCTGGTTCTGAGCTGCCGGCCCAGGACCCGGGAGCCGCGGAACCCCGGAACCGAAGAACCGAAGAACCGCAGAACCGCAGAACCGAAAACTCCCAGAACCGCCGCACCGCGCCCCGCCCTGCCCGAAAACGGACCGCCCGTCCGAGGAACCGGCCCGCGAGAACCGCGAGGGAACCGCATGGACATCGTGATGCTCGGCCACAGCGCGGCCGGGAAGACCAGCTACCTCTCCCTGATGTACGCCGCCATGTGCGACGGCGTCGAGGGCATGACCCTGCGCACCGCCGACCGCGAGGCCCACCGCTCCCTGCTCGCCGAGGCCCGCGCCATCCTGCGCGGGCGCTACCCCCGGGCCAGCGACCGGCCCCACTGCTACGAGTTCGTCCTCTGCCACGACGGCGACGAGATCTTCCCGTTCCGCTGGACGGACCACCGCGGCGGCGCCCTCACCGAGCACCGGCGCTCCAGTCCGCAGGCCGCCCGGCTGCACGACGACCTGGTCGCGGCGGACGGCATCGTGCTCTTCGTCGACGCGCTCCGCCTGGACACCGACCCGGAGGCCGTCGAGGACGTCCGTCGGCTGGTCGTCCGCGTCCACCAGGCGGTCGCCGACCGGGAGGAGAGCGTGACGCCGCTGGTGATCGCGCTCACCAAGACGGACCTGGTCGACCTCGGCGCGCCCGACGCGGAGGAGCGCTTCATCGGGCCGTTCCTGCCGCTGATCGAGGCGGTCCAGGAGACCCGGCACATCCAGGGGGCGTTCATCCCGCTGGTCTGCGGGCCGGAGCCGGAGGGCGTGGCGCTGCCGGTGCTCTGGACGCTCCGGTTCGGAATCATCGGCCGGGCCATGGAGCTGTCCGCCTCGATCGACAGCCTGATGGCCTCCGCCCGTCACGCCGACCAGCGCGACACCCTGTGGGACCGGATCAGCAGCTGGTGGGAGGACGAACCGTCCTGGGCCTCCATCCGCGACCGCGACCGCGCCCTGGCCGCCGACGAACTGGCACGCCTGGAGCCGCTGGTGGAGCCGGCCGACCGGCTCGGCGAGCTGCTGGAGGACGTCCTGTCGTTCTGAACGACCGCCACTGGACACGCGCCACCGAGCACCCCGCCACCGAGCACCCCGCAGCTGGACACCCCGCCACCGATGACGACCCCGCCACCGACGACCCCGCGAGACGAAGGACATTGCACAGATGACGGTCCCCACCCTCACCCTCACCATGCTCGGAGCCAGCGGCTCCGGCAAGACCGCCTACCTGCACGGCATGTACAACCGCCTCTCCATGGGCGTGCAGGGCTACTACCTCTACACCACCGACCCCGACCTCGACCTCGACCTCGCCGAGGACTGGGCCCGGCTGCGCCGCACCGGCACCATGCCCAAGGCCACCTCGGACCGGCCGATCTCCTACGAGTTCGTGTTCCGGCGGGGCATGCGCGACCTGATGACGATCGACTGCGTCGACTTCCGCGGCAACGCCGCCCTGGACCGCCGGGGCGCCGCCGAGGACGTCGCGCTGCTGGAGGACCGGCTGATGCGCTCCGACAGCATCGTCCTGGCGCTGGACTCCGAGCACGTGGCCGAGTGGATCAAGGCCGGTGCGCCCGGCAACCTCGACCGTGACGACGACCCGATGGAGATCTCCCGGTTCAGCCGCGCGATCTCCCGGGTCTTCAGCAGCCGCCTGGCGGAGGGCGACCCGGTCCCCAGCGTCACCGTCCTGCTCACCAAGGCGGACCTGCTGGCCGAGCGCACCGGTCTGCGGGCGTCCGAGGCGCTCCAGATGGCGGGGCGGAACTTCCCCAAGCTCGTGCCGGTGCTGGCCGGCGACGACGCCGAGGGCGTCACCGTGGCGCTCTGCGCCGTGCAGCTCGGCAACTTCGGCGCGGCGGCGCAGGCCACCGTGGACGCCAGCCGGATCGCCCCGAAGAACCTCCACCTGCCGATCATCTTCAGCCTCCGCCACTACCTCAGCGAGGGCATCGTCCGGAACCGGCAGGAGATGGGCCGGCTTGCCGAGAGCCTCGACGCCTCGCGCGGCGAACTGGCCGCGCTCAGCCAGGGGCTGTTCGGCGGACTGTTCAGGGGGGCGCAGAAGAGCAGCGCCCGGCAGGAGATCGACCGGCTGCTCACCAGCAGTTCGGCGACCTCGGCCGACCTGCAACGGGCTCAGGAGCGCTGCCGCGAGCTGGACGATGAGCTGCGGGGCGTCGCCATCTTCCGTGACGGCCGACTGATGACGGACTGAGGGGCGGTCGCCATGACGACGAGGAACACGACCCACGGCCCGGAGCCCGAGCACGCCGCCCACGCGATGGACGGCGCCGTCCCAGGCGGCTGGTCGGCGGTGGTCTACGGCCGAACCCTGCGGGTCGACCAGTGGTGGCGGGCGCTGCCCGCCGGTGTCGACCGGCAGGGGGCGGTGGGGGACGCCGTGCGCGCCGCCGTCGCCGGGGGGAGCCGGCTGGAGTACGGCCCGCGCTTCCTGCTGCACCGTGACGTCAGGGGTGTGCTGGTCGGGGCAGCCTGTGAACTGGGCCTGATCAGCCGGGAGATGGTGCAGGACCGTTTCGGCCGTCCGCTGTACGGCTTCGTGGGCTGGTACCGGCCCGCGTCGGCCGACACCGGTGGGCGGATCCCCACGCTGGCCGAGCTGACCGAGCACCTGGCCGACTGGGCCGGGCCGGTCTACACCGAGTGGATCGCGCCGACCTGGGAGGCGGAGGGGCGGGAGGAGGCCGAGCCGTGGACCACCCGGCCGGTCGCCGCCCCCTGGCCGGAGCGGGCACCGGGGGCGGCGGGCGGCCCGGCGGTGCCGGCGGCCTGGCGGCCCGCGCTTCCGGCGGGAACCCACCTGCTTCCGGAGGCGGACGCCCACGGCGTCTGGGCGGCGGCCGCCGCCGGGCCGGGCCGGTGCGTCCTGGTCACCGGCTGGCGGCGGCGCTCGGACGCCGACGCGGACCGGCTCACCCACCTGACCAGCGCGGACTGCCACGGCTACCAGCTGCTGCGGCCCCCGCCGCCTCGGCCGTCCCCGCCGACGCCGCCCGTCTCGGAGCAGGGCCCCGCCTCGAAGTCGGGCGCGAAGTCGGGCGCGAAGTCGGATGCCACGTCGGATGCCAAAGCGGACGCCAAGGCGGACGCCAAATCGGATGGGAAGTCCGGCTCGTCCACGTGGGGGAGGACCGCGCGCGGCCTCGGCAAGCTGGGCAAGGCGATGGTCGACGCGTTCTGGTCGGAGGAGCCCGAGCAGCCGGAGGCCGGGCGGTCCGACCCGGAGCGCTCGGAGAGCACCCCGAAGCGCACGGACGGGCAGACGTCCGACCGCCGGGCTCCCGGGGTGCGGCCCGGTGGCGGCCCCCGGTTCGGCCGGGCCCGGGTGCCCGGCCGCGATCCGTACGACGGCCTGGGCGAGCCGCTGCCCGGCCCGGCGAGCCCGGCGGAACGCCCGGCGCCGTACGGAGACGAGCGCTCCGCGCCGCCCACGCCGCCTGCCCCGCCCGCACCGAACGCGTCACCGGTGCCGCCCGACGCCGGAGTGCCACGGCCGGCCGCGGCACCGTATACGGCACCGGAGGCGGCGCCGCGCTGGCGGAGCCGGTCGGTCGACCCGCAACAGGCCGACCTGTCGGGCATGTTCGGCGACTTCGACGACGATCCCGCCACCCCGCCGCCCGCCTCCGCGGCCCCCTCCGCCCCGCCCGCGCAGCCGCCGAAGGGACCCTCCGCCCCCGGCGACCGGACCGACCCCGCCACGGGAGAACCCTCATGACCCCTCCCCGCCCCGAAGCCCCTTCCCACGCCCGCGTCCTGGACTTCGCGACCCGCACCGCCGACCTCCTCGAACGCGCCGCCCGCACCGCCGCCGCCGAAGCCCCGACCGAGGACCAGGGCGACAGCGCCAGCGCCGCCGCCAACACCACCGCCGCCAACACCACCGCCGCCAACACCACCGCCGCCAACACCACCGCCGCCGACGGCGCCCGCCGCCTGCGCGCCGAGGCCGCCCGGGCCGCCGACGGCGCCGCCTCCCTGGTCGTCGTCGGCGAGAAGAAGCGCGGCAAGAGCTCCACCATCAACAGCCTGGTCGGCGTCTGGGACCTGCTCCCGGTCGACGCCGACGTCGCCACCGGTGTGCACGTCGTCGTCCGGCACGGCGAACGCCCGCGCGCCGAGGCCTTCCTGCTGCCCGGCAACCAGGCCCCCGACGCCGCGCCGCACCCGGAGCCGATCCCGCTGGAGCGGATCGCCGAGTACGCCGCCGTCGACCCGGCCACCGGGCGCCCGCACCGCCTCGACGTGCATCACGTCGAGGTCGAGCTGCCCGTCCCGCTGCTCGCCTCCGGCCTGGAGCTCGTCGACACCCCGGGCGTCGGCGGTCTGCTCAGCGGACACGCCCAACTCGCCCTGGCCGCACTGGAGAACGCCGACGCTCTGGTGTTCGTCGTCGACGGCTCCAGCGAACTCACCCGCTCCGAACTGGACTTCCTCGCCCGCGCCACCGAACGCACCGCCGAGACGGTGTTCGTGCTCACCAAGACCGACAGCCACGACGCCTGGCCCACCGTCCTCGAACGCAACCGCGAACTGCTCGCCCGGTACGCCTCCCGGCACGCCGGCGCCCCCTGGTTCCCGGTCAGCAACCGGGCCCGCCGGGACGCCGCCGACGCCGCCGGCTCAGGTGAACTCCATGACGCTGCCGAGCTGTTGGAGGAGAGCGGGTTCGAGCCGCTGGACGCGCTGCTGCGCCGCCGGATCGCCGCCCGCGCCGCCGAGCTGCGGCTGGCCAACGTGGTGCACGTCGCCCTCGCCGCGCTCGCCGCCCCGCTCGCCGAGCAGGAACTGCGCCTGCGCTCGCTCCAGCAGGACCCCACCCTCGCCGCCGAGGTCGAGCGAGCCGAGGAGGCACTGCGGCTGCTCCAGTCGGAGAGCGCCCAGTGGCGGCGCGCCCTGACCACCGGTGCCCGCGACCTCAAGAACACCCTCCAGCTCGGCTTCCGGCGCAGCCTGAACGACGTCCGCCAGCACGCCGAGGCGAAGATCGCCACCTCCGAACCCACCGCTCTGGCCCAGGAGTTCCCGGCCGATCTGGAGGCCCAGGTGGAGGCGGTCTGGCTGCAACTGGACAACGCCGCCCGGCGCGGCCTGGCCGTCCTGGAGGAGCGGGTGCGGCGCGAGTGCGCCACGGTGCTGGACGCCGGGCGCACGGAAACCGGCCGCGCGGACGGCGGGCGTCCCGGTACGGAGCTCGCCGTGGTCGACGACAGTGCCGTCATCCGGGCCGAACGCGGCGCCGGCCTGCCGGAGATGGTGCACTCCACGCACCAGGACGGCGGCCCGCTCGGCATGATCGAGAGCGTCATCCCGTCGGTCGGCACCGCCGCCACCTTCGGCACCGTGGTGGCCCTGGTCACCAGCAGCGTGCTGCTGCCCGCCGTGGCCAGCTACGCGATGCTCGCCGTGCTCACCCGCCGCCGTCGCCAGCGCGCCGAACTCGGCCGGGTGCGCGGCGACGCCACCCGCCACCTCAACCGGGTTCTCACCGAACTGAGCACCGAGATCCCGGCCCAGATCACCAGCCACGTCGACGAGTTGACCGACCGCCTCGCCGTCGCCCTCGACCAGGCGATCGCCGACGAGCGGCTCCGGCTGGAGCGCCGACTCGCCGACCACCGACGCGACCTGGCCACCGCAGCCGCCGACCTCGCCGCCGGCCGGGACCGCGTCAAGCGCCGGATCGGCTCGCTCACCGCCCTGCGCGACGAGGGCCTCGCCCTCGCCCACGGCCTCGGCGCCACCACCGGCACGCCCGACCCGGACCGGAGCTGACCCCATGGACCTGACGAACCTGCGGGTGGTCGCCCTCGGCCACAGCAGCGCCGGCAAGAGCACCTACCTCGCCGCGATGTTCAGCTACCTCGCCGCCGGCCGCAAGGGCTTCCGGATGGTCACCGCCGACAGCGGGACCGCGAGCCAACTGAAGCAGGCCGGAAAGCTGTTGGGCAAGGGGATCTACCCGCCGCCGACCTCCCGGAGCACCGATCTGGAAGCCGGACTCGAATACGGGCGCAGGGAGGTCGTGGGCTTCCACTGGACCGACTACCGGGGCGGCGCCCTCACCAGCTCGGCCGCCGACGACCCGGAGACCAGGAAGCTGCTGAAGCGGCTCACCGAGGCCGACGCGGTGGTCGTCTTCGCCGACGCCCACCGCCTCGCCACCGACCCCGACTCCCACGACGAGGTCCGCCGCACCGTCGTCCTGCTGCACCGGGCCGTCGGCGACGGGTCCACCCCGCTGCCGATCGTCCTCGCCTACACCAAAGCCGACCTGGTCACCGATCCCGCCGACTGGGCCAGGGCGCGCGCCGCCACCGCCCCGCTGGAGGAACTGGTCGGCAGCGGTGGCCGGGTCCGCGGGACGACGGTCGCGGTCTCCTGCGGGCGCTCGCCGCGCGGGGTCGCCGTGCCGGTCCTGTGGTGCCTGTCCACCCTGCTGGCGCATGAGGCGCAGCGGGCGGAGGAGCGCATGGAGACGGCGAAGGGGTTCGTCAAGGACCTGCGCAAGGAGGCCAACGGGATCGACAGCATGGTCTCCTGGTTCAAGGGCGTGGAGAGTGCGGCCAAGCGGCTCAAGTTCTGGGCGGAGGAGTTGCGTGAGAGCAAGGAGGAGGTGGCCGGGCTGCGCCGCCCCGCCCAGCGGCTGGCCAGGCTGCTGGAGCGCGAGCAGCGCGGCACCGCCCCGCCGACCGGTGCCTCCGCACCGGCGGTGACCCGGTGACCGTCCCCCCGTCCGGCGCCGAACTCGCCCCGGTGGTGGCCGGGTTCTGCGCCGAACTGGCGGGCCGGCTGCCACCCGGCCCGCCCGCCGACGAGGTGCGCGCCGTCCACGAGCGGCTGGCCGGGCGCACCCTGCGGATCGCCGTCGGCGGCCGGATGAACGCGGGCAAGTCGACCCTGGTGAACGCCCTGCTCGGCCGCCGGCTGGCCGCCTCGGCCGCCACCGAGTGCACCACCGTGGTCGCCTGGTTCCGGCCCGGCCGGCTCAACCGGCTCCAGGTCCGGCTGCGGGACGGCACCGCCCACTGGCGGCCCGGCGGCCTGCCGCGCGACCCCCGGGACCTCGGCGTCGGCACCGACGAGATCGCCGAAGTGGTCGTCGAGGCGGCCGGCCTGCGGCCCGCCGGGGACTGCGTGCTGGTCGACACCCCCGGCCTCGACTCGCTGAGCGGCCTCGACGAGCCCGCGCTGGACGCCCTCGCCCGCGCCGACGCGACGATCTACGTCATGCCGCACCCCGGCGCGGGCGACGCCGAGGCGCTGGGCGCGCTGCGTGCCCAGGCCGACGGGCGGATGACCGCGCTCAACGCCGTCGGCGTGCTCAGCCGGATCGACCTGCTCGGCGAGGGCCACGGCGACCCCTGGCCGCGCGCCCGGCAGGTCGCCGCGACCAACGCCACCCGGCTCGCCGGGCTGGTCGACGAGGTGCTCCCGGTGGTCGGCCTGCTCGCCCAGACCGCCCTCGGCGACGACTTCACCGAACCGGACGCCGCCCTGGTGCGCCGGCTCGCCGAAGCACCCGCCGGCGACCTGCGCCGCGCCCTCTACTCCGGCCGGCGCTTCCTCGACTGGGAGGGCGCACCGCTCAACCGCCCCGAGCGGGAGCGGCTGTTCGGCCTGCTCGGCGTCTACGGCATCGACACCGCGCTGAAGGCCGCCGGCCGGGCCCGCGCCGAGGGCCGCCCGATCGGCGCCGCCGCCCTGCTCGCCGAGTTCCGGGCGGCCTCCGGCATCGCCGCGGTCGTCGAGCACTTGCGGCTGCGCTTCGTCGATGCCGCGGACGCGCTGCGCTCGGCCGCCGCCCTCGGCGCCGTCGAGGCGGCGCTCGGGAGCGGGGAGGGCCTGCCGGCCGACGTGCTGCACCAGGCCCGCACCCGGATCGGCGACCTGCGCCGCCATCCGGAACTGCGCCGCCATGAACTCGCCCGGGCCCTGGCCGCGGTGGCCGGGCACCGGCTGGAGCTCGACGAGGACACTGCCACCGCCCTGATCGCCCTCGCCACGGGGCGCACCCCCGCCGCCCGGCTGCGCCTGCCCCCGGACGCCGGCCCCGCCGAGTTGCGCCGGGCGGCGGCGAGCGCCGCCCGCGACTGGCGGCGCCTGGAGGACGGCCCGCTGCGCGACGTCGGCCGCTACGCCCGGATCGCCCGCGAACTGTGCGAGGGCATCTACTTCGCCACCCCGCCCGCCTGATCACCCACGAGGAGGACAAAGGTGGGGGCGGCAGCGGTTACCCTCACCGCATGGAAGAGAAACATCCGTTCGTCCGTGACATTTTCCCGGACCTGGTGGCGGAGCTGTCCGCGCTCCTTGCGGACGAAGGGGAACACGACCTCGCCGTCCGTGTGCGGGACATTCGCCTGGTGGGCGAGTGCGACTGCGGTGACGACTTCTGCCAGAGCCTCAGGACGGCACACCATCCGCCGGGGGAGCCGTTCGGCGAGGGCCGCCGCTGCGTGGAGCTGTCGCCCTCGACCGGCATGCTGCTCCTGGACGTCGTGGACGAGCGGATCATGTACGTCGAGGTGCTCGACCGTCCGCCGATGCCCCGTCGGGCCGCGGAACGCTGACGGGCGGGGCAACGGCGGACGGCGGACGGCGGGCGACCGGGGCCGGCACCTCCTGGGGGCGAGGTGGCCTGTTCCGGGTGGTTGCATTCCGGGCAATCGGCCGGAAATGCGGCACCCGCTGCACGGGGGAGGCCAATTCTCCGGGACCGTGAGGGGAATTCGCCGCAGGATCAGGACAACTGTCCGGAGGTCATTGAATTCCGGAGGCATTCGAGGGCGCGCGCACGTTGGAATCACGACTGCGGTCCCTTTCGTGCCTGACCCTACCCCGGTGGGCGAGGGCGGAGAAGAGATGCCATGGACGATTTCGACGGCGAAAGCTCCGAGCGCGACACCGCCTTCCGCACGCTCGTCAACCTGCTCACGGCGCATCACAACCCGCATCCCAACCCGCACCACCGCTGTCACCCCACCGAGAGCGACGACCACCGGACCTGCAAGGAACGCCACGTCCGCACGCCCGGAAGCGGTGGCACACCGCCCGTCGGCGAGTCCCGCTGCGTCGTCGACCGGTCCGATCGCCGCCGCCGGCACGCCGAGGTGCTGCCGGTCCGCGACAGCGGCGAGGCCGCCCGGCCGCCGGCCACCGAGGTCCCGCGACCGATCACCAGACCGCCCATCGCCCCGATCGTGCGCGACATCTGCTCCGCCGGCCGCCTCACCCGCTGCGGAGCGGCCGCGCGGCTGTACGCCGGAGGCTGGTTCTGCGACGACCACCGCCCCGGCGCCGGCCGCCACCCCGGCAACGACGACCGGCCGGGGTGAGCCGGACCGGAGCGGCCTGGGTGCTCCACACGCTGTACGAGTACGACCTCGGACCGGCCGCCCCCGGCCCGGCCCTCGCCGAGGTGTTCACGGCGGGCGGGCACCCCGGACCGGGTCGGCGCCGAGCCGGGCGTCGTGGGTGTGCACCGCGATCTCCTGGAGCCGGTGCCGGGCGACCGCGCCGGCCGTCGCGGGTGACCGCGAGTCGCCCCACCACGTCCAGCAGCCGCCGTCCGGCCCGGCCTGCCGCAGGGCGTCCAGCAGCTGCGCCGACGCGGCCGGCCAGGCCACCAGGGTCTCGCGCTCACGCGGCGCGGCCGGGGCGACGGGCGCGGCCGGGCAGGTGCCGGCGGGGCCCGCGGAAGCGATGGCGGCCCACTTGTGACGGCCCTCGCCGAGGTGCTGCGCCAGATCGGACAGCGTCCGGTCGGGGCAGGTCGGTACCGTCGCACCGAGGTCGGGCGCGGCGGCGACCGCGGCGCGGAAGGCCGTCGCCCGCTCGTCGATCAGGCGGAGCAGCTCGGGGAGGTCCAGGGAGTTCGTCACGCCGGTTGTCCACCACCGCCCTCCGGTATCCGGACAGTGGTCTTCTCCGCGCCCGACGGGGACGACGCCGTCGGCACCCCGCCGGCGAGCACCAGGCCCGTCTCGTAGGCGAGGATCACCAGTTGGGCGCGGTCGCGGACGCCGAGCTTGGCGATCGCGCGGGTGACGTGGGTCTTGGCGGTGTGCGGGCTGATGAACAGTCGTGCGGCGATCTGGTCGTTGGACAGGCCGGTCGCGATCAGGCGGGTCACTTCGAGTTCCCGGGCGGTGAGCACGGCGAGGCGTCCTGCGGTGTCGGTGGGGGCCGTCGGGCGGTGGGCGAACTGTTCGATGACCCAGCGGGTGGCGCCCGGTGAGAGCAGGGCGTCGCCGGCCGCCACCGATCGGACGGCCCGACGCAGGTCGTCCGGTTCGATCTCCTTGGTGAGGAAGCCGCTCGCGCCGGCGCGCAGGGCCGCGAAGACGTACTCGTCGGTCTCGAAGGTCGTGAGGACGATGACCCGGCAGTCCGTCAGGCCGGGGTCCGCGACGATCGTGCGGGTGGCGGCGAGGCCGTCCGTGCCGGGCATGCGGATGTCCATGAGGACGACGTCGGGGCGGACGGCGCGCGCCGTCCGGACCGCCTCGTCGCCGGTGCCCGCCTCGCCGACGACCTCGATGTCCTGGGCACGGGCGAGGAGGCTGCCGAATCCGGCCCGTACCAGGGCCTGGTCGTCGGCGAGGAGTACCTTGATCGTCATGCCCGGAAGCCTGGCACAGGGATGGCGGCCCGCACGACCCATCCGTGGCCGGCGTCGTGCGGTCCGGCCGAGAAGGCGCCGCCGAGGGCCCGGACCCGCTCGCCCATCCCGCGCACCCCGTGCCCGGTCGGCGGCGAGGTCGCCGGTGCGCTCCGGCCGTCGTCGGTGACGGTGACCTCGACCCGTCCGCCGGCGCACCGGACGGTCACCTCGGCCCGTGCGGCGCCCGCGTGGCGGACGGTGTTGGTGAGGGCTTCCTGGACGATCCGGTGGACGGCGAGGGAGAGCGGGGCGGGGACTGCGGCGAGGTCGCCGACCGCCTCGAACCGGATGTCCAGCTCCGGCGAGCGCATCCGGTCGACGAGCGCCGCGACCTCGGGTACTCCGGCCGCGGGTTCCCGCACCGCGTCTCCCGGTGCGCGCAGCACGTGGACGAGCGAGCGGAGGTCCCGCAGGGCTTCGGTGCGGACCGCCTGCGCCGTGGCGACGGCGGCGCGTGCCTGCTCCGGGGAGTCGTCCAGGGCTTCGGCCGCGACGCGGAGTTGGAGTCCGACGACGGTGAGGGTGTGTCCGACGACGTCGTGCAGCTCCCGGGCGATGTCGAGGCGGGCCTCCGCGATCCGCCGTCCGGTCTCGGCCTCCCGTTCCCGCGCGGTCCGGAGCAGGCGCTCGTCGAGTTCCGCCCGCCAGCGGAGCCGGTTGCGGTAGGCGGTCGCGGTGGCGAGCAGGGCCGCCAGCCACAGGGCCTCGGTGCCCAGCGAGCCGAGTGCCTCGCGCGCGCCGGCGCCGTCGACCGTCGTCTCCCAGGCGGCGGCGAAGGCGAGTTCGGCCAGGCCGAGACCCGCTGCCCACGGGAGGCCGGGGCGGCCGGGCCGGTCGGCGGCGGCCAGGGTGGCGTACGCGGCGGAGGCCGGCCACAGCCAGCCGGTGTCGGTGAGTGCGGAGGTGCGGAACACGATGACGGCCTGTGCGCTGAGCAGCAGTACGGCCAGGGGCCACCGGCGGCGGGCCAACAGGAGCAGGCCCAGCCACAGCGCGAGCGGCAGCGCTCCGGCGAGGTCCAGCCGGCCACCGAGCCGGGCGGTGCCGGCCAGGACGGCGACGGCGGTGGCGGCCGCGAGGAGCCAGTCGGCGAGCCGGACCGTGCGGGGGTCGGCAGGGCCCGCGTCGGCGAGTGGATTCATGGGCCGATCATGCATGACGGTCCCGCCCCTGCTCGTCGCGGGTGCCCGTCGCCGCCACGGCGAGCGCGACCCATCCGATGTCGGCGGCGAGCACCAGGCGTTCGACGAGTCCGAGGAGCGTGGGGGCACCGCCCAGTCCCAGCGAGGGGCCGCCGTCCATCACGTCGACCATGAAGACCGCGAGCGCCGCCGTGGTGGCGACCGAGGCCACGGCGAGGGCGTTCAGGGCGGTGCGCAGACCGGGACGCCGGGCCGTGAGCGTGCCGCGGAGCAGCAGGGCGGCGGCGGGCAGGGCGGCGAAGGCGAGGAAGGCGGCGTTGCCGTGGACGAGTTCGGAGGGGGAGGGGTGGCCCCGGTGGCCCGGCGGGTCCGCCGGGAAGAGGGCCGCGACCAGGATGCCGGCCGTCCACACCAGGAGCGCCGCCCGGCCCGCCCGCGCCGCCCGGCCGGCCCTGATCGGTGACGAGACCTGCGATCTGCTGGTCGTCGGCGGCGGCTACTCGGGACTGTGGACCGCGCTGATGGC
>NZ_JBHVER010000194.1:0-15249 GCF_042802195.1 Kitasatospora sp. NPDC057500
GCCACGGCCGTCCGCCCCTCCGCTGTCCTGCTCCTGCTCCTGCTACTCCTGCTTCTTGCGCCGGCTGCCGAAGACGATCTCGTCCCAGCTCGGCACGGTGGCCCGGCGACCGGGCCGGACGCCGTCCGCCTCGGCCTGCCGGTCGGTGGTGCCGACCAGCCGCTCCCGGTGCGGGGCGACCGCGCGCGGCATCAGGATGTCCGCGTACGCCGAGCCCGCGCCGACCGCCGGGGCGGCGGCCGCCGGCTCCTCGGCCTCCTCGGCCACCTCTGCGGGCACCGGCTCGATCGGCGGCGGTGCGCCGACCGCGAGGTCGCCGCGGAAGGCGGGCACCACGTCCAGCAGGCTGGTCAGCGAGTCCCGGGACTCGGCCGTCGCCTCGCGGGACTCCCGCACCTCGCGGGCCGACATGATCCGGTCCGCCGATGGCCGGTCGATCATCGGACGCGGCGGCCGCTCCTGGGGGAGCCGGGCGATCCGCGGGATGAACGGGAAGACCGACTCCTCCTCGCGCTCGACCGTTTCACCGATCAGCGCGCGGGCCTCGTCGTCGTTCGGCTGGACCAGCCGCCGGGGCGGGTCGTACGTCCAGGACGCGCTGCGGCCCTCGCCGTCGGCCCGGTAGGAGAGGATGACCTCCCAGGTGCCGTCGTCACGCCGCCAGGAGTCCCAGCGCTCGGTCTCCTTCTCCGCGCCGCGCAGCGCCAGCCGCTCGGCCACCGCCTCGCCCAGCTGCGGGCCGGGGGCCTCGCCGTGCCGGCGGATCGCGGTCTTGCGGGCCCGCTCGGCCATGAAGGCGCGCTCGGCCAGCACCGGACCCTCGAAGCGGCGGACCCGGTCGACGGAGATGCCGGCCGCCTGCGCGACCTCCTCGGCGGAGGCACCGGCTCGTATCCGCGCCTGGATGTCACGGGGGCGGAGGTGGCTCTCGACCTCGATCTCGATCTGGCCGAGGCGCGGACGGTCACCACGGATGGCGGCGCGCAGCCGCTCATCGATGGGAAGGGTGTACTCCGTGCTGTCGGCAGCCTTGAGCACCAGCCGTGTGCCGTCGTTGCTGACGGCCACAACCCGCAGTTCGGGCACGGTTACCTCCCGGGTGGTGCCTGCCGACGTCACCTGCGTCGCTGCTCCCGTACTGAGTGTGGCCTGCCCGCTCGCGACTGGCCACAACCTTGCTGAGTTCCCCGGCGTGTCGGGCTTACGCCCGGCCACGCCGCTGTGGCACGGTTGCCTTTTTGCCACGCCATCCGTCGACGTCGCGCCTGGGTGTCCCGGCCGTCCTCGCACGCGCAGTGAACGCGACGGTCCGGGACGGGCGTCGCCGTGCGTGCCTGCACCGTGGCTCTTCGTCAGTCTGCCGGTTGATGGGCAGTCGACAAGTCGACCCAGGCCTCAGGCTTTACGAACAGTACTCCATTCGTGGCATCCAAAGGGGCGGCTCGCCGCTCAAGTCTCCCGCGATTCACGGGAATCTCAAGAGCATGCGACCCCAATGGCCGAGGATCGGCCGATGAACGGTGATCATCTTCACATATATCTCTCGCGAAGAACCGCATTTTCGACCCTTGTGTCCTTCTTTGGGCAAGATGGAGTGACTTGTTCGAAGGACAGTCGTACTGACGCGAGGGATGTTGATGCCGCAGGTGAAGCCCGGCCAGGACGGAGCCGATGAAGGTCGCAGGCGAATTGATCTGAGTGTGGCTCAGGTCGCCGCCAGCGCACTGGCGACCGTGGTGGGGGCGGTGCTCGCGTCCGAACTCGGGGTGTACGGCACCATTCTCGGCGCCGCGGTGGTGAGCATCGGCGCGACCACCGGAAGTGCGGTGTTCCAGCACCTCTTCAAGCGCACCGGGGAACAGTTGCGCGACGTTGTGGACCGGACCGCCGGGCCGGGGCAGTTGGCGAACGGACTGCGGCAGGCGCCGGAGCCCGCCCCGGCGGCGGATCCGCCGGCGGTCTCCGCGCAGTGGAGCACCCCGCGGGTGGTCCGGGCGCGTCGCCGGTGGACCTGGAAGTCGTTCACGGCGGTCTCGGCGCTGGTGTTCACCCTCGCGATGGTCCCGATCCTCGCCTTCGAACTGGCGACCGGGCAGCCGGTGTCGGCGACGGTCAAGGGCGAGTCCGGCAGCGGCACCTCGATCGGCGGCCGGGTCGACCGGAAACCGACCGTCCCACCGGGTGACGCCCCCTCCTCCGGACCCTCCTCGGTGCCCTCGCCGTCGGCCGGCGGGGACGGCGGCGCCTCCGGGCGGCCGAGCCCCGGCGCCCGTCCGGACACCGGGGGCGACGAGCCGTCGGCCTCCCCGTCGGCCGGTGCCGGTACGGGGGCGAGCACAGCGCCGTCCGCGTCGCCCTCCGCGCGCCCCACCGGCGAGCCGTCCGCGCCGTCCGCGTCCACCGGCCCCTCCGCGCCGGCCGGCGACGGGGCGGCGTCCGCGAAGCCGTCCGGCGCCGCGACCCCGAAGCCCCCGGCCCCGAGCACCGCCGTCGAGCCGCCCCCGGCCGCGCCGGAAGCCCCGGCCGGTGTCGCCTCGGAGCGGCGTTAGGCTCCCAGCACCCGGCGCAGGTAGTCGTTGCCGAAGCGGCGGTCCGGGTCCAGTTCGTCGCGCAGTGCGGTGAAGTCCGCGAAGCGCGGGTAGACCCCGGCCAGGTACTCGGCGTCCCGGGTGTGCAGCTTGCCCCAGTGCGGGCGGCCCCCGTGCCCGGTCATCAGCCGCTCGACCGCCGTGAAGTACCCCTGCTCGGCGGTGCCCCGGTAGAGGTGGACGGCGATGTAGGCGGTGTCCCGGCCGTGCGCGGTGGAGAGCCAGACCTCGTCGGCCGGGGCGAACCGCACCTCGACCGGGAAGCTGATCCGCCAGCCGGACCGCTCGACCATCGCCCGCAGCTCGCGCAGCACCTCGCCGGCCGCCCCGCGCGGCACGGCGTACTCCATCTCGATGAAGCGCACCTTGCGGGGGCTGGTGAACACCTTGTACGCGGTGTCGGTGTAGCTGCGGTCCGACCAGGCGCGGCTGGCCAGCGCGGCGATGGCCGGCACCGAGCCGGGGAAGCGACGGCCGACCCGGCAGGCGCCCTCCCAGACGGTGTTGGAGAGGAAGTCGTCCTCCAGCCACTCCTTGAACCTGGGCAGCGGCGCGGCCGGGCCCTGGCTGCGGTTGTTCCGCTTGGTGGAGCAGCGGTCGGTGTGCGGGAACCAGTAGAACTCGAAGTGCTCGTTGACGGCGGTGAGGTCGTCCAGCCGCTCCAGCACCTCGTCGAAGCGCATCGGCTGCTCGTGCGCGGTGAGCAGGAAGGACGGCTCGACGGCGAGGGTGAGCGCGGTGATCACGCCGAGCGCGCCGAGGCCGAGCCGGGCGGCTTCGAAGAGCCGCGGGTCCTCGGCGGGGGAGCAGCGCCGGACGCTGCCGTCGGCGAGCACGATCTCCAGGCCGCGGATCTGGGCGGCGAGCGAGCCGGAGTCCCGGCCGGTGCCGTGGGTGCCGGTGCTGGTGGCGCCGGCCACGGTCTGCACCTCGATGTCGCCCATGTTGGTGAGCGAGAGGCCGGCGGCGGCGAGCACCCGGTTGAGCCGGTGCAGCGGCAGTCCGGCCTCGACGGTGACCGTGCCGTTCTCCCGGTCGATCTCCCGGACGGCGGTCAGCGCGTGCGGCCGGACCAGGACGCCGTCCCCGGCGGAGGCGATCGCGGTGAACGAGTGGCCGGAGCCGATCGCCTTGACGGTCCGGCCCCGGTCGCCGGCGCGCAGGATCTCCTCGGCCAGCTCCTCCGCCGTCCCGGGGGTGACCACCCGGGCGGGCACGGTGCTCTGGTTGCCCGCCCAGTTGGTCCAGCGGGTGCGGGTCGCGGTACTGGCCTGGGGCATTGCGGCGCCTCCTGCTCCCGTGGCCGAACGGTGTCGGCTCACCTCGGTCCCTACCCGCGGGTAGGCCGCGGGTAGGGAGGAGGGTAGGTCAGGTCACCGTCCGAGGTCCACGGTTTCGGCCGACGGCAGGGCGGACTTCCCGGCGGCCAGCCCGGCCCGCAGCCGGCCGAGCCCGGCGAGCGCGGCCACCACGCCGAAGGCCCCTGCGGCCACCGGCACCCAGTACCCGGCCGCCGCCCCGGCGGCGTCGACCACCCAGCCGCCGGCCGAGGAGCCGGTCGCGACGCCCAGCGCCAGCCCGGTGATCGTCCAGGTCATGCCCTCGGTCAGCTGGGCGGCCGGCACCAGCCGCTCGACCAGGGCCGCCGCGGTGATCAGCGTGGGGGAGATCGCGATGCCCGCGATCAGCAGCGCGCCGCCGACCGCCACCAGGCCGCCGACCCCGTTCACCGATTCGGCGAGGACCACCAGCGGCACCATGCTGACGGCCATCAGCACCACCCCGCCGAGGAAGCGCACGGCCATCGAACCGGTCAGCTTCAGCGTGCCGAAGACCACGCCCGCCAGGCAGGAGCCGAACGCCCACAGCGCGAGGATCGGGCCGGAGGTCGCGCCGTGCCCCTGGGCCTTGGCGAACGCGACGGTCACCACCTCGACGGAACCGAAGATGGCCCCGGTGGACACGAAGGTCAGGATCAGCACCTGGAGGCCCCGGTTGAGGATCACCGGGCGGCCGGACTGCCGGGCGGCGGGGTGGACCGGCGGCTCGGTGGAGCGCTGGGCGGCGAACAGGGCCACGCCCACCGCCAGGAAGATCCCGGAGAGCATGACCCCCGCCTCCGGGAAGACCGCGGTGGCCAGCGTCACCGAGAGGATCGGGCCGACGATGAAGGAGACCTCGTCGACCACCGCCTCGAAGGAGTAGGCGGTGTGCAGCTTCGGTCCCTCGTCCCGGTACAGGTGCGCCCAGCGGGCCCGCACCATGGCGCCGGTGCTCGGCATCACGCCCATCCCGGCCGCGAACACGAAGAGCGTCCAGACCGGCGCCTCGAAGCGGGCGCACAGCAGCAGGCCGATCGCGGCGAGCACGGTGAGCGCGGCGGCCGGCCGGACGATCCGGCGCTGCCCGTGCCGGTCCACCAGCCGGGAGACCTGCGGCCCCAGGATCGCCGCCGACACCGCCATGGTGGCCGAGACCAGACCCGCCACCCCGAAGGAGCCGCGCAGCTCGGAGAGCATCGTGACGATGCCGATCCCCGTCATGGAGATCGGCAGCCGGGCTATGAACCCGGTGGACGAGAAGGCCAGACTGCCGGGGGCGGCGAAGATCTGGCGGTAGCTGGACAGCACGAGGGCTCCGCGGGGGTAAGGAACGTTGCTGGCACACACAGCTTACGAACCTTGGCAAACGGTATTTTCCGGGCACCGGGCGCGGCCCCGGCGCCGGCCCCGCCGTTCCCAGTGGCAGGATCGGTGCCATGTCCGACGCGCGCAACACAACCGCCACCGGCGCCGCTCCGTACGACGCCCTGCTGCTGCTCTCCTTCGGCGGGCCCGAGGCACCCGAGGACGTCGTCCCGTTCCTGGAGAACGTCACCCGCGGCCGGGGCATCCCGAAGGAGCGGCTCCGGGAGGTCGGCAAGCACTACTTCCTGTTCGGCGGCGTCAGCCCGATCAACGGCCAGAACCGCGAACTGCTGGCCGCGCTGCGCGAGGACTTCGCCGGGCACGGCCTCGACCTGCCGGTGTACTGGGGCAACCGCAACTGGGCGCCCTACCTGGTCGACACCCTGCGCGAGATCGTCGCCGACGGGCACCGCCGGATCGCCGTCCTGGCCACCAGCGCCTACGCCGGCTACTCCGGCTGCCGCCAATACCGGGAGAACCTCGCCGACGCGCTGGCCGCGCTGGCCGCCGAGGGCCTGCCGGAGCTGGAGGTCGACAAGCTGCGGCACTTCCACAACCACCCCGGCTTCGTCGAGCCGGTGATCGACGCCACCGTGGCCGCCCTGGAGCGGCTGCCCGAGGGGACCAGGGCCGGCGCCCGGCTGGCGTTCACCACCCACTCGATCCCGGACACCATGGCCGAGGCCTCCGGCGCCCCCGACGACCCGGCCCGGGGCCGCCCCGGCGGCGCCTACGTCGCCCAGCACCTGGACGTGGCCCGGCTGGTCGCCGCCGCCGTCGCCGAGCGCACCGGGGTCGCCGACCGCCCCTGGGAGCTGGTCTACCAGAGCCGCAGCGGCGCCCCGCACATCCCCTGGCTGGGGCCCGACATCTGCGACCACCTGGAGGCGCAGCACGCCGACGGCGCCCCCGCCGTGGTGATGGTCCCGATCGGGTTCGTCTCCGACCACATGGAGGTCAAGTACGACCTGGACACCGAGGCGACGGCCAAGGCCGCCGAGCTCGGCCTGCCGGTCGCCCGGGCCGCCACCGTCGGCGCCGACCCCCGGTTCACCGCCGCCGTCCGCGAACTCGTCCTGGAGCGGGCCGCCGCCGAGCGCGGCGAGCCGGTGACCCGCTGCGCCCTCGGAACGCTCGGCCCCGGCCACGACGTCTGCGCCGTGGCCTGCTGCCCCAACCCGCGCGCCCCCCGCCCGGCCGCCGCCGAGCGCTGACCCCGTTCCGCCTCCCGAGGAGAACCCCGTGTCCAGCCCCGCCGTGCCCGATCCCGCCCTGCTCGACGAACTGCTCGACGTCGCCCTGGACGCCGCCCGCCGGGCCGGCACCCTGCTGCTGGAGGGGCGGCCCGCCGACCTCGGCGTCGCCGGTACCAAGAGCAGCCCGGTCGACGTGGTGACCGAGATGGACCTGGCCTCCGAGAAGCTCGTCCTGGAGCTGGTCGCCGCCCGCCGCCCCGAGGACGGCTACCTGGGCGAGGAGGGCGCCGAGCGGCCCGGCACCAGCGGGGTGCGCTGGGTCGTCGACCCGCTCGACGGCACCGTCAACTACCTCTACGGACTCCCCTCCTGGGCGGTCAGCGTGGCCGCCGAGCTGGACGGGCGCGCGGTGGTCGGCGTCGTGTACGCCCCGGCGCGTGGCGAGCTGTTCCACGCCGTGCTCGGCCGCGGCGCCCGGCGCGACGGCCGCCCGCTCGCCGCCCGCCCCGCCCCGCCGTGGGGCCAGGCGCTGATCGGCACCGGCTTCGCCTACGTCCGCGAGGTGCGGGTCCGGCAGGCCGAGGTGGTGCTCGGGCTGATGCCCGAGGTGCGCGACATCCGCCGGGGCGGCGCCGCCGCCGTCGACCTCTGCGACGTCGCCGCCGGTCGGCTGGACGGCTACTACGAGCGCGGGCTGGCCCCCTGGGACCGGGCGGCCGGCTGCCTGATCGCGGCCGAGGCCGGTGCCCTGGTCGGCGGCCGCCCCGGGCGGGACGCGGACGGCGAGCTGACCGTGGCCGCCGCCCCCGGCGTCTACGAGCCGCTCCAGGAGCGGCTGGCCGCCCTGAACGCCTGGGCGGACTGAGCGCGCGGAGGGCCCGTCCTTCCCGCCGCCGGAGCGGTCGGGAGGACGGGCCCTCCGGGCGACGAAGAGCCCTGACATACGGGGGATGCCAGGGCCTGGTTTCTCGCACGGCCCCCGCAGGGCCGCTGGTGCCGGACATCCGGCGACGGGTCGGGCTGGGACTAGGCGGCGGTGCGGTGGCGCTCCAGCACCGTGTCCACGCCGTGCTCGGCGGCGAGACGGCGCAGATCGTCCAGCTCGGACTGTTCCACCTCGGCGAGGAACTCGTCCCCGGCCTCGATCGCGCGGTGCAGGTCCTGCTCGGCATTCGCGATGCGCTGCAGGATTCCGGCGGTGAAGGCGTCCATACGGGCCCCCTTACTGTGTCGGACGTGCACGGTCGTGCGCCCCCCGCCCCGGGGTGACGGTAGCCAGCGGAAGCGTCCGATCCGGGCGGTGAAGATCTCCGGACGGGCGCGGAGACGGCCCTCGGCCGCTCCCGGTGACGCCCCAGCCCCAGGGCCGGCGCGGATGAACGCACGGCGGGTGGGTGCGATCGGCTCAGAACCGGATCGCGGGTGTGCACCTGTCCTCCCCACCCCGGGGGCGGGGAAACCTCCCGGCGGAAGAAAGTTGCCCGCGTCACGGTCCAACCGGACTGCTTGCGCCACGAACCGCCGCCGCGCGCGCCCGGCGCCGCCGAGGGCGGCCGTGCCCGCGGGGCAGCTTATCGCTGCCTTACCGCCGGACCAGGCAGGATGGAGGCAGCGTCGGAGCCGCGCGTCCGCATCCGGGGCCGGCCTGAAGAAGGGACAACCACCGTGCGGGTTCTCGTCGTCGAGGACGAGCAGCTGCTCGCCGAGGCAGTGGCCACCGGTCTGCGCCGCGAGGCGATGGCCGTCGACGTGGTCTACGACGGGGAGGCAGCGCTCCAGCGCATCGCGGTCAACGACTACGACGTGGTCGTGCTCGACCGCGACCTGCCGCTGGTCCACGGTGACGACGTCTGCCGCAGTGTGGTCGACCAGGGCCTGGCCACCCGGGTGATCATGCTGACCGCCTCCGGCGACATCAGCGACCGGGTCGAGGGCCTGGAGATCGGCGCCGACGACTACCTTCCGAAGCCGTTCGCCTTCAGCGAACTCGTCGCCCGGGTCCGCGCCCTGGGCCGCCGCGCCACCGTCCCGCTGCCCCCCGTCCTGGAGCGGGCCGGGATCTCGCTCGACCCCGGCCGCCGCGAGGTCATCCGCGACGGCCGCCCGGTCCAGCTCGCCCCCAAGGAGTTCGCCGTCCTGGAGGTGCTGATGCGGGCCGGCGGCGCCGTCGTCTCCGCCGAGCAGCTGCTGGAGAAGGCCTGGGACGAGCACACCGACCCGTTCACCAACGTCGTGCGCGTCACCGTGATGACGCTGCGCCGCAAGCTCGGCGACCCGCCGGTGATCGTCACCGTCCCGGGTTCCGGCTACCGGATCTGACCGGACCGCGCGGCTCCGACCGGAACCCGCACTTCCGGATCCCGGCCGCCCCCACCCAGCGCCCGCCTCCGGCGGACGCCCCGAGAGGACCATCATGACCACCCCGCCCCCGGCCGGCGGGCCCTCCGGCGCGCCCACCGGCGGGCGCGCCGTGCCCAACCGGCCCGTACCGCCCAAGCCGGCCCACCCGCCGCGCGCCCCCCGCCTGCACTCCGCGCACGACACCTACGTGCCCGGCGACGGCATGCTCGCCTGGCTGCCGTTCCGACCCACCATCCGGATCCGGCTCACCCTGCTCTACGGCGGGATGTTCCTGATGGCCGGCGTGGTGCTGCTGCTGCTGATGTACGTCTTCGTCCGGCAGGCCCTGCGCGACGTCCAGCCGCCGCCCTTCGACTTCGGGCCCGCGGGCGCCCGGGTGAACGGCGCCTGGATGAGCACCGAGCAGTTCAACCAGTTCCTGGCCGACAGCCACACCAGGAAGTCGGACACCGCGCTCAACACACTGCTGCGCAAGTCGCTCACCATGCTGGTCTGCCTCGCCGTGATCGCCTTCGCGGCCGGCTACGCGATGGCCGGCCGGGTGCTGCGCCCGCTCGGCCGGATCACCCGCACCGCCCGCGAGGTGGCCTCCTCCGACCTGCACCGGCGGATCGAGCTGGACGGCCCGGACGACGAGCTCAAGGAGCTGGCCGACACCTTCGACGACATGCTGGAGCGCCTCGACCGCTCCTTCGACTCCCAGCGCCGCTTCGTCGCCAACGCCTCGCACGAGCTGCGCACCCCGCTGGCGATCAACCGCACCCTGCTGGAGGTGCAGCTCTCCGATCCGCAGGCCTCGCCCGACCTCCAGCAGCTCGGCAAGACCCTGCTGGCCACCAACGAACGCAGCGAGCAACTGGTCGAGGGCCTGCTGCTGCTCGCCCGCAGCGACAACGAGCTGACCGACCGCCGCCCGCTGGAGCTCTCCGAGGTGGCCACCAGGGCCCTGGAGCAGACCAGGGCGGAGGCCGCCAAGCGGGAGGTCGACCTGCGCGCGTCACTGCACCCGGCGACGGTCTCCGGCAACGGCGTCCTGCTGGAGCGGATCGCCCTCAACCTGCTGCAGAACGCCGTCCGCTACAACAGCCCGGACGGCTGGGTCGAGATCACCACCGCCCCGGTGCCCGGCGGCGGCGAACTGGTGGTCTCCAACACCGGCCCGGTGGTGCCCGGCTACGAACTGGAGCACATCTTCGAGCCGTTCCGCCGGGTCAAGGGCGCCGACCGGACCCGCAGCGACAAGGGGGTCGGCCTCGGCCTCTCGATCGTCCGCTCCGTGGTCCGCGCGCACAACGGCACCATCGAGGCCACCCCGCGCGCCGGCGGCGGCCTCACCATGCGCGTGCGCATCCCGGGCGGGTGAGAGCCTCCTGACACCGCCGGGCGCCCTGCCCCTCCGGGCAGGTGCTCCCCGGGCCTCCGCGGCCCCGTCACGGCCCTTCTCGGGCCCGTGGCGGGGCCGCTGCGCCGTCCGGGTGAGCCCGGTCCGTGCGCCGACCATTCCCAGCCGCCCCCGCCAGGCCCGTCAAGACGACATAAGGCCTGGCGGGGGCGGCTTGTCATTTCCTGCCCGGGCAACTTACGGTGTCGTAACCTACGCGACCGTAAGTGCCGTCCGAACGGACTCCGGCGTACCCGTCCAACGCACCCGTCCCGTGCGTGCCCGTCCCCCAGGAGCCAGACCCGTGACCATCGCCCCCGCGCAGCGCAGCACCTCGCTCGGTTCGAGCGCCTGGACCGACACGCGGCTGATCCTGGCCCTGGAAGAGGTCGTCGAGAAGGAGCTCGACCGGCACCTCAAGGTCGCCAAGGAGTGGATGCCGCACGAGTTCGTCCCGTGGAGCCAGGGCCGCGACTTCGACGGCGTCCTGGGCGGCGAGGCCTGGGAGCTCGGGCAGTCCAAGGTGACCCCGCTCGGCCGGGTCTCGCTCGTGGTCAACCTGCTCACCGAGGACAACCTCCCCAGCTACCACCACGAGATCGCGACCATGTTCGGCCGCGAGGGCGCCTGGGGCGAGTGGGTCCACCGCTGGACCGCGGAGGAGGGCCGCCACGGCATAGCCATCCGCGACTACCTGCTCACCACCCGGGCCGTCGACCCGAACGAGCTGGAGCGGGCCCGGATGGCCCACATGTCGGACGGTTTCGAGTCCGACAACGCGCACAGCATGCTGCAGTCGGTCGCCTACGTGGCCTTCCAGGAGCTCGCCACCCGAATCGCGCACCGCAACACCGGCCACTTCGCCGGCTGCCCGCTCGCGGACCAGCTCCTGGCGAAGATCGCCAACGACGAGAACCTGCACATGGTCTTCTACCGGAACCTGCTGAAGGCCGCCCTGGAGATCGCCCCGGACCAGGCGATGCGCGCCGTCGCCGACGTGGTGACCAACTTCCGGATGCCCGGCCACGGCATCCCCGGCTTCGAGCGGGCCGCCGCCCAGATCGCCCTCGGCGGGGTCTACAACCTGCGCATCCACCACGACGACGTGCTGCAGCCGGTGCTGCGCCACCTCAAGATCATGGACCTGGACGGCCTCGGCCCGGACGGCGCTCAGGCCCAGCAGGAGCTCGGTGTCTTCCTCGAAGGGCTCGACAGCCAGGCGACCAAGTTCGAGGAGCGCCAGGCGGCGCTGCTGGCCCGCCGCGCGGCCCGGCGGCAGGCGTAGCGGCTTGGGCGGATTTTCCACGGTTTGCCCGGGGCGGCGGCTAACGTGACCAAGCTCACACCGTGTCGCTCCAAGGCGTCGCGCGACGCCGGAGAGTGATCATGTCTCCGGCGCCCCCGATCGCCGTCCGTGAGTGGGGCGGCGATCGCCGGCGGATCGGAGGATTGGCTCCCGACCCTGGTGGGCAAGGGAATTGGCGAGCGCGTCAAGGACCTTCGCTCACGGAGCGTGTCCACTATTCGGGCGTTCGCGCGTCGCGGCGATGGCCCTGCGTGAGGCCCCGAACGCCCGAGTGGATCACCCCAACGGACCCCTGGCTGAGTGTCGATTGAGTAACGGGGCTTGAAGTAAGGCAAAATCTCCGCCTCGGGTCGGGCACAAGACCGACCCCCCATGCGTTACGTGCGCTGGAGATACCGCACACACCGCACAACCCGGAGGGGGAGAGCGAAAAATGGCTACCGACTACGACACCCCACGCAAGACCGATGATGAGCTCAACGAGGACAGCATCGAGGAGCTCAAGGCCCGCAGGAACGACAAGGGCGGCAGCTCGGTCGACGTCGACGAGTTCGAGGCCGCCGAGGGCATGGAGCTTCCCGGCGCGGACCTCTCGAACGAGGAGCTCTCCGTCCGGGTGCTGCCGAGGCAGGCCGACGAGTTCACCTGCATGAGCTGCTTCCTGGTCCACCACCGCAGCCAGCTGTACAGCGAGAAGAACGGCAACCCGATCTGCCGGGACTGCGGCGCCTGAGGACCAGGGCGGTCATGACTCGGGTTTCGCGATGTCCGCGAGACCGGTGCGACGCCCCTTCCGGCCCCGGGCAGCGGGGCCGGACGGCAGCTCCGGCGTCCGTCACGACGGACGCACCAGTCATACGGTCGGATGGAAAGCGTTTCCAGAGACGCGAAGGGACGGTACCGCCGAGGCGGTACCGTCCCTTTCCCTTTCGGTCGGCCGCCCTCAGGCGCGGGCGCTGCGGCGGGCCTCGTCCAGCGCCTCCGCCAGCTTCATCGGCGAGCGGGTCGAGAGATAGAGGTACGGCGTCGGGTCCGCCGGGTCGCTCACCTCGACCCGCAGCGCGGTCGGCACGTAGCTGCGCAGCAGCATGAAGGCCCGCGGGTCGGCCTTCGGGCCGCGCCAGGCGGCGGCGTCCGCCGGGCCGAGCGCCTGCGCGGCGCCGAGGGCGTCCACCGGGATCCTGGCCGGTCCGGCCACCAGGGAGCCCTGGACCACCCGGATCCGGGCCGAGCCGTAACTGCTGATCGCGGCGGCGCCGGCGGCGATGCCGACCACCAGCCCGACCAGCGCGCCCACCGCGCTGAGGCGCAGCAGGATCAGCGCGAGGGTGAGGCCGATCACGATCGGGAACAGCCACCAGGAGCGCGGCACGGTGAGGCGTTCGTCGTACATGCCCTCCATTGTGGGCGCCATGACGCCGGCGCCCGGACGCAACCCCCGTCCCGGACGCGGCTACCGGTCGGTAGGGTGTGGCGGCGTGACCGGTTCGACAGCCCCCACCACGCCCGCCGCCCCCACGACCCCCACCACGCCGCCGCCGGAGGCCGTCCTCCCACCGCGCGCCCCCGAGGCCCCCGCCCCCGGGACCCGGCTCGGCTCCCACTACGAGCACTGCTTCGGCTGCGGCCCGCAGCACCCCGGCGGCCTGCGGATCGACGCGGTGGCCGGCGAGGGCCTGGACGTCACCGCCGAGCTCACCGTCCGCCCGGAGCACCAGGGCGGCCCGGGCCTGGCCCACGGCGGCCTGCTGACCACCGCCATGGACGAGACCCTGGGCACGCTCAACTGGCTGCTGCACGTCCCCGCCGTCACCGGCCGGCTGGAGACCGACTTCCTCTCCCCGGTGCCGGTCGGCACCACCCTGTACCTGAGCGCCCGGGTCACCGGTGTGCTCGGCCGGAAGGTCTACAGCGAGGCCGAGGCCCGGACCGGCGGCCCCGACGGGCCGGTCGCGGTGCGTGCGCGGGCGCTGTTCATCCAGGTGAAGCTGGAACACTTCACCAAGCACGGTCGTCCCGAGGACATCGAGAAGGTCCTCGACGACCCGGACCTGATGAAGCGCGCCCGAGCCTTTGAGGTGAACCCTTGAGCACCACCCCCCGCGAGCCCCTGGACGTCCTGATCCGGCGGATCGACCCCGAGCTGCCGCTGCCCGCGTACTCGCAGCCCGGCGACGCGGGCGCCGACCTGCGGACCACCGTCGACGCCGAGCTGGCCCCCGGTGAGCGGGCCGTGCTGCCCACCGGCATCGCCATCGCGTTGCCCGACGGCTACGCCGCGTTCGTCCACCCCCGTTCGGGACTGGCAGCTCGTTGCGGAGTTGCTCTGGTGAACGCCCCAGGGACGGTCGATGCCGGGTACCGTGGAGAGATCAAGGTGATCGTCGTCAATCTGGACCCGCGCGAGGGCGTCAGCTTCCGCCGAGGGGACCGGATCGCCCAGCTGGTGATCCAGCAGGTCGAGAAGGCCCGCTTCCACGAGGTGGAGGAGCTGCCGGGGTCGGCACGCGCCGAGGGCGGGTTCGGGTCGACCGGCGGCCACGCTGCGGTCTAGGCTGCCCGCGGCCTCGCAGGAAGCCGAGCAGGTATTCGCATCGGTCTTGGACCGGGAAGGACAGTGACCGTGTTCCGTCGTCGCCAGAAGAGCGAGGACGCTGTCGAGCAGCTCGCCGACGACGCCATCAGCGCCGACGAGACGGCCGATGACGTCGAAGGTTCCGCCGAGAGCGAGAACGTGACCGAGCTGGACCCGGCGGACCGGGTCGGCCTGCCGCCGGCCCCGCGTCCGGACGGCCCGTGGGACCACTCCGAGCTGGAGAACCCGGAGGAGGGCCGCGTCGACCTCGGGGGTCTGCTGGTCCCCGGTGTCGAGGGCATGGAACTCCGGGTGGAGGTGGCCGGCGACGCGATCGTGGCCGCCACCCTGGTCCTCGGCAACAGCGCCATCCAGCTGCAGGCCTTCGCGGCCCCCAAGTCGGAGGGCATCTGGGGCGAGGTCCGCGAGGAGATCGCCACCGGCATCACCTCGCAGGGCGGCATCGTCGAAGAGGAGGAGGGCCCGCTGGGCTGGCACCTCCGCGCCCAGGTCCCGGTGCAGCTGCCGGACGGCACGCAGGGCGTGCAGCTGGTCCGGTTCGTCGGCTGCGACGGCCCGCGCTGGTTCCTCCGCGGCGTGATCTCCGGCCAGGCCGCCGTCCAGCCCGAGATGGGCGGGATCCTGGAGCAGGTCTTCCGGCAGACCGTCGTCGTCCGGGGTGAGACCCCGATGGCGCCCCGCGACCCGATCGTGCTGAAGCTTCCCGAGGACGCGCAGATGGTCGCCGACGGCGGCGGCGCCGTCGCGGCCGCCGGCGAGGGCGAGAACCGCTTCGGTGGCGCCGCGCTCGACCCGTTCGCCCGTGGCCCGGAGATCACCGAGGTCCGCTGAGCAGCCCGCCCGACCCCGCCGATCGTCCCCGCCCACGCCCCGGGCGGGGACGATTTGCATGTGACGGCCCCGTCCCCGTACAGTTCCGGAGTCGCCGCGAGAGAGCGGGGACAAGCGGAAAGCGAAGTCGGGTGAATGAAACTCCGGAAAACGGAGCGGAAAACGTCTGATAAGCTGGAAACACGAAAGAACGAAGCGCCCGGAGGGTCGGTGTGAAAGCCGCCTGAAGGAAGCGTCCGTTCCTTGAGAACTCAACAGCGTGCCAAAAGTCAACGCCAGATATGTTGACATCCCCGGCCTCAG
>NZ_JBHVER010000195.1:0-6526 GCF_042802195.1 Kitasatospora sp. NPDC057500
GTTCCTGCGCAGTTCGCTGGGCTGAGAGCCCGGAGCGCGGCGCCCCTCCCCCCGCCGGGGAGGGGCGCCGTGCGCCGCTACGCGTCGGCCGGCAGGGCGGCCAGGGTGCCGGCCAGGGCGCGCAGGTCCGCCGGGCGGACGGACGGGCCCATGGCGGCGAGCCGGAACGGCGAGAGCCCGCCGAGCATCGCCCGGAGGCCGGGGTTGGCCAGCATCGGCAGCCGCGCCAGGACCGCCTCGCGCGCGCCCTCGTCCGCCAGCAGCGTGCGCAGCGGGGTGTGCACCGAGCGCGGGCCGTCGGCGAAGTCGCCCGCCTCCGGCAGCGGCTCACCGGCGGCGAGCGCCTGCGGCCGCTGGGCGCGCGCCAGCAGGTGCTCGGCGGTGACCGGCCCCTCGGCGGGCAGGCCGAGCCGTTCGAACTGGTCGGCGGGCGCGTCGCCCTCGCGCAGCGCCTCGGTGAGCAGCGTGGCCATCCGCAGCTCCAGTTCGTCGTCGACCAGCGGGTTCTCCTGCTCCGGGTCGCTCCCCAGGTCGAACAGCAGGGTCCCGAACGCGTACGGGTTGCCCCAGGAGGCGGCCGGCATCCGCAGCACGGGCACGCCCTTGGTGAAGGGCAGCGGACCGGCCAGGGTGGCGCCGGCCAGTTCCTGCGGGGTGAAGTGGCCGCGCATGTGGGTGGGCATCAGGGTGTGCTCGAACAGCGGCCGGTTGGACGGGTCCTTGCAGGCGCGCATGTAGACGTGGCGGCCGTCGGTGATGCTGACGTGCCCGCCGAAGACGCCGAACAGGCCGTGCGGGCGGACCGGGGCGTCGGAGGCGACCGCGTCGACGAGCGGTCGGCCCTGCATGTCGGGGGTGCGCGGGACGTCGAAGTACTCCAGCAGGGTCGGCCCGAGGTCGATGGTCTGGACGAGGGAGGCGCGCCGTCCGGTGGCCCGGCTGCGCGGGTCCCAGACGAACAGCGGGGTGTGGATGTTCTCGTCGTACCAGGGCTGGATGTTCTTGCCCCACCAGCCGCGCTCGCCGAGCAGCAGGCCGTGGTCGGTGCAGACGATCAGCAGGGTGTCGTCCCACAGGCCGTGCTCGTCGAAGGCGTCCAGGACCCGGCCGAGCGAGTCGTCGCACATGGTGAGCAGCGCGGCGTACTCGTTGCGGGCGTGCTCGACGGCCTCCGGGCTCTCGGTGACGCGCTTGTAGTCGGGCCAGTCGAAGTGCGGGCCGTCCCAGTCGTGCGGGTAGTGCTTCTTGTGCTCGGCGTAGGAGTAGAACGGCTCGTGCGGGTCGAAGCACTCGATCTGCAGGAACCAGCGGTCCTGCTCGCGGTTGGTGGCGATGAACTCCAGGCCGGCGTCGAAGGTGCGGGTCTGCGGGTGGTCGGCGACGTCGGCCAGGTACTGGCGGTTGACCCAGTCCTGGCGCCAGGCCGGGCCGTCGCGCCAGGAGAGCGTCCCGGGGATGTCCGGGTCGGCGACGTGGCCCTTCCACTTGTCGCCCTCCTGGCCGCGGAAGAACTCGTAGCTGTCGTAGCGGTTGTGGTAGGTGGCGCCGCCGTCCTCCCAGTAGTGCTGGTGGTCGGTGACCAGGTGGGTGTAGACGCCCGCCTTGCCCAGCAGGTCGGGGACGGAGTCGTCGAAGGGCTCCAGCGGGCCCCAGGAGCGGTGCAGGAAGTTGTAGCGGCCGGTGTGCATCTCGCGGCGGGCCGGCATGCAGGGCATGGAGCCGCCGTAGCAGTTGTCGAAGGTCGCGGCGCGGGCGGCCAGGCGGGCGAAGTTCGGCGCGACGGTCCAGTCGCAGCCGTAGGGGGGCAGGAACCGGCGGTTGAGGCTGTCGAACATGACCATGACGGCTTTCACCGGGGCGTCTCCTCGGGGCTGGTGGTGCTGGTGGTGGGGATGGTTCCGTCCGCGAGCAGTCGGCGGACCCGCTCCAGCCAGTCGATCCAGGTGTCGACGGCGCGGGTGCCGTACTCGTGGGTGAGCTCGCGGATCATCCGCAGCCGCCGGACGTCCGCCTCCGGGGTGCCCTCGGCGAAGGACAGCGAGCGGTCGCGGGGGCGCATGAGCGCCACCTGGCGGCGGCGGTAGTCGAGCTCGGTGTCGATCAGCGGGATCAGCTGCTCCGGTGCGAGCTGGGCGGAGAAGTAGAACCGGGCCATGAAGTCCGGGTCCTGGAAGCGGCTGGCCGGTTCGAAGGGCGAGCGGGCCTCCCGGATCAGCTCGGCCCGGCCGGCGTCGGTCAGCCGGTAGACCTTGGCGTCCGGGCGGCCGTCGCGCGGGTCGGTCTCGTAGACCACCCAGCCCTGGTCGGCCATCCGCTTGAGCAACCGGTAGATCTGGCTCGGGTGCGCGTGGGAGCGGACGAACTGCCCCTCCCCCGCCAGCCACTGCTTGAGGTCCCAGCCGCTGCGCGGGTGGATGGCCAGCAGGCCCAGCAGGACGTGGTCGAACTTCACCGGTGCCCTCTCCCCGGCTCTCACCGGTTCCTCGGATCTCGCTAGGTGCATTCTCACCTAGGTGCAAAGTGCTATAGCTTGGGCCCATGAGTCAACCCCCCGCCGCGCGCGCCTGCTGCACGCCGTCGGCCCCGGCCGGCCCCGGACCCGTCCCGCTGCCCCCGCCGCCGACCGCGCCGCAGCCGCCCGCGCACCCCGAAGTGGCGCTGCCCGGCGGGGTGTTCGCGATGGGGGACGCCTTCGGGGAGGGCTACCCGGCGGACGGCGAGACGCCCGTGCACGAGGTGGAGCTGGCGCCCTTCACCATCGACACCGAACCGGTGACCACCGCCCGGTTCGCCGCCTTCGTCGAGGCCACCGGCCACCGCACCGACGCCGAGCGGGCCGGCTCCTCCGCCGTCTTCCACCTGTTCGCCCTCGCCGGCCCCGCCGACGTGCTGGGCCGCTCCCCCGCCGCGCCCTGGTGGGTCGAGGTGCGCGGCGCCGACTGGCGCCACCCCTTCGGGCCGCTCGGCGACGCCGAGGACCTCCGGGACCACCCCGTGGTGCACGTCAGCCACCGGGACGCGCTCGCCTACTGCCACTGGGCCGGGCGCCGACTTCCCACCGAGGCCGAGTGGGAGTACGCCGCACGCGGCCCGCTGGCCGGCCGCCGCTACGCCTGGGGCGACGAGCTGCGCCCGGACGGCGCGCACCGCTGCCGGATCTGGCAGGGCCGCTTCCCCGACCTGCCGACCGGCGAGGACGGCTGGTACGCGACCGCGCCGGTCGGCCACTACCCGCCGAACGGCTTCGGGCTGGTGGACGTGGCCGGGAACGTCTGGGAGTGGTGCGCCGACCGGTTCGACCCCGCGTACTACGCCCGCTCGCCGCGCTTCGACCCGCGCGGGCCGGGCGAGGAGGAGGCGGCGGGGGCCGGGCACGGACGGCGGGTGCTGCGGGGCGGCTCGTACCTGTGCCACGACTCCTACTGCAACCGCTACCGGGTGGCCGCGCGCACCGGCAACACGCCCGACTCCACCAGCGGCAACTGCGGCTTCCGCACGGTGGCACGCTGAGCTGCGGGTCGGCGCGGCGGACCGGGGCATCCTCGAACGCCCGTGTGCGGCGCGCGGGTTCGGCACGCACGCCCCGTTCTTCGACTGTTCGTCAGGATCGGTGCTGACTCCCCGGATTTCGCGCTACCGTGGTCCCCGCCGAAAAGGAGTGTGCATATGCCCGAGGTCAAGGCCTGCTCCGGATGCGGCGGGTCCGGGGGGACCCAGAAGACCGAAGCCACAGTCGAACGGGACGAGGAAGGAAGCATGGTGCCCAAGATCCACGTCTACTGGTCGCCCTGCGGTCGGTGCCACGGGTCAGGGACGGTGATCGTCGGATGAGGTTGGTCTTCGAGTGCGTCGAGTGCGGCAGCCACTACCTGCCGCCGGAGGCGATGGCGTATCCCGACGGGCCCGCCTCGCCGCTCTGGTGCGCCCGGTGCCAGGTCGCGAAGCGCGCGGCGGGCGTCCGCGAGGACCCGCTGCTGGCGCGGATCGCGCTGGCGACCGCCCGGACGCACGAGCTGCGCGGGCACGGCGCGGAGGAGCCGGCGGACGGCCGGCGGGACGTCCGCCCGTCGCGCCCGCCGGTGTCACGGCGGGCCCGCTCCGGGCCGGGCGCTCTGCGCGGCAGGCTGGCCTAGGCCGGCGAGCCGGCCCAGGACGCCGGTACTCCGCCGGGAGAACCGGCCGGGGCCGGCGGCCCACCGGGTCAGAACAGCGCCTCCTGGGTGTCCGGTTCGGCCGGGCGGACCCGCTCGCTCAGCGCCAGCCCCGAGGACGGCCGCCCGCCCGCCGGGGTGAGCGTCCAGCCGGTCAGCAGCCGGGTGTCCAGGAGCAGCGGCGCACCGCCGTCCGACTGGTCGAGCAGCAGGTGCCGGCCGATCGGCGAGCGCAGCCGCCCGGCCAGCACCGCGCCGTCCGCCAGCCCGTCGACCGCCCGGTAGACGGGCGGCGCGCCACCGGCCAGCCCGAAGACCTCGACGTGGTCCGTGACCGGGTGGTCCGCCAGCAGCTCCACGCCGTGCCCGCGCAGCAGCTCGTGCGCCCGGACCCGGGCGTCGGTGAGCAGCGCGCGGCGGTGGCCGGCGTCGCCGTGCTCCCACCAGTGGTCCACCTTCACCCGGCTCTTGAACCGCTCCCGGGCCAACCCGGACGCGGCGACGGTCAGTTCGGCGCGGCGGACGGCGGGCAGCGCGCCCCGGGCGGCGAACGTCCAGGCGAGCGCCCCCTGTTCGAGCAGCCGGCTGGTGCCGCGCCGCTCGGCGGTCAGCCCGACCTTGAGCAGCCCCTCGCCGAACCAGGCGAGGTAGAGCCGGTAGGTGCGGCCGTCGTCGAGGATCTGGTCGCGGGCCAGCGCCAGCCCGCGGTCCACGCTCTGGCAGGACGCGCACTGCACGGCGGCACCGTCCGGCGCGATCACGGCGTGGTGCGGGCAGGGCGTGCGCGCGTCCCGGCCCTCCAGCAACGCCCCGATGCACCGCCGGGGCCCGCCCAGCAGCCAGCCGACCTCCGCGCCCGGCACCGCCTCCCGCTCGTGCACCCGCCGCCCGTGCACCGCGCTCAGCACGGCCCGCCCGTCCCGCCACCCCAACCCGGTGGACACCCACCCGTCCGCCACGCTCACCGCCACCTCACCACGCCGCACCGTCCGAGCCCCCGAGGCTACCGCCGACCACCGACACCGGGGGCACTGCCGGGTCGCCGTCCCACGGGAGCGGCCGGCGCCCCGGCGACCCGGGCCCGGTCCTCCGGCACGACGGTCCGCCGGCAGGAGAGGACGGGCGACTCCGGCTTCGCGCCTGCCGCGCCCAGCCCGGGCAGCAGGCATGAGCGCGAGGGCAACGACCCGGCGCCTTCCGGGCGGTCGCGAAGGGCCCTCCGGTCCCTCGGGCCGATGGCGGCCGATGCGATCACGGTGGTCGGGTCGCCTCCCGGCGGGGTGCGGGCGGCCGGGGCCGGAGGCACTGCCGGTCGGCGGTGAAGCGGGCGAGCCTCCTCGCAGCGCCCACCGGCGGAGGCCCCGTGACCGGCACGGCTCCGCCGCCGGGGGCAGCCGGTGGGGCTGCCGCCTCGGCGGCGGGGCGGGTGGGGTCAGCGGGGGTCAGCGGGGGTCGGTGAGGGCGGCGAGGGTGGTGGCGAGGTCCGGGGTCTGCCCGGGGCGGGGGCGGTTGTGCGGGAGGCGGGAGAGCAGGTTGCCCATCGCGCAGGTGTTGGTGACCGCCGAGAAGACCAGGCCCGCACCGACCGCCGCCGAGACCCAGCGGGTGCCGGGCAGGGCGAGGTCGACGAGCAGGCCGGCCAGGACCAGGCCGCCGGCCGTGAAGCGGACCTGCCGGTCCATCGCCCACGGCGCCCGCGCCGGGGCGCCCTCGGGCCGCTGCACCTCGTGGCCGGCGGCGGCCCAGGCGCTGGTGCCGCCGACCAGGGTGGCGGCGGGGATGCCGGCCGCTGCCAGCGACTCGCAGGCCTTGCCCGAGCGGTTGCCGGAGGCGCAGACGATGAGGAGTTCGCCGCGAGCGGCGGCGGTGCGCAGCGCGGGGAGGGCCTGGTCGAGCTTGTCGAGCGGGATGTTCAGGGCGCCGGGGACGTGGCCGGCGGCGTACTCGCCCGGGGTGCGGACGTCGACGACGGTGAGGGCGGCGAGGCGGGGGTGGGCCTGGGCGGGGGTGATTTCGGTGAGCGTGGCCATGGGGGCTCCTTACGAGTGCGGTGGAAGGGGAGAAGGGGACAAGGGGTCTTCGGGGTCAGATCAGGGCGTCCACGCCCATCACCGCGGCGACGGCGAGCAGCAGGACGGCGAAGGTCCGCTGGAGGACGGCCCCGGAGAGGCGGGCGGCGAGCCGCTTGCCGTCCCAGGCGCCGAGCACGGCGGCGGCGGTGAACGGGGCGATCACCGCCCAGTCCAGTCCGGCCGCGCCGCCGCCCCGGGTGACCAGGGAGGCGGAGGCGTTGACGGCGATCACCGGGAGGCTGGTGCCGATGGCGGCCTCCATGGTCAGCCCGACCGCGCCGACCAGGGCGGGGACGGCGAGGA
>NZ_JBHVER010000195.1:6566-15243 GCF_042802195.1 Kitasatospora sp. NPDC057500
CAGGGCGCCGAGTCCGGCGCCGGCGGCGGCGGCCCGTCCGCGCCGGGCGCCGGGCGCCGGCGCGTCGGCCGGCGCCGGGCGGGGCGGGCGCAGCATGCGGACGGCGGCGAGCGCGGCGACCAGCGCGAAGGCGGCGGTCAGCACGTTCTGCGGCAGCTCGGCGGCGGCCGCTCCGGTGAGGGCGGCGGGGAGCAGCCCGGCGGCGGCGAAGGCGAGGGCGGTCCGCCAGCGGATGGTGCCGGCCTTCATGTGGGCGACGATCGCGGAGATCGAGGTGGCGAGGACGATCAGCAGGGCGGCGGTGGTGGCGGCGGCCGGGGAGAGCCCGAGCAGGTAGATCAGCGCGGGGACGGCGAGGATGCCGCCACCGCCGCCGAGCCCGCCGAGGACCAGTCCGACGACCGCCCCGGCGGCGAGCGCCAGCAGCAGCGTGGTCATCGGCACCGCCCGGGGAGGCGGGCCGTGGTCCGGCGGGGGCCCGCGGTGTGCGCGGGTATTCGGGGGACGGGTGGTGCGGCGTGGTGCATGGTGGTGCTCCTGCGGGGGTGGTGCCGGGCCGGGAGGGGCGCTCAGGCGGTCACGACGGTGAGGCCGGCCTCGGCGGCGGAGGTGAAGGCGTCGTCGACGGCGACGACCTCGCGTCCGGCGGCGTCCAGCAGGGAGGCCGCGATGGCGGCCCGCATGCCGCCGGCGCAGTGCACCCAGACGGGGCCGTCCGGCAGTTCGGTGCCGCGGCGGTGGAGCTGGTGCAGCGGGATGTGGTGGGTGCCGTCGAGGTGGGCGGCGGCCCGTTCTGCGGCGCGGCGGACGTCGAGGACGACCGGGGCCGGTCCGCCGTCGCCGCCGTGGCCGTCACCGTCGGCCGCGAGGGCGGCGGCGAGGTCGGCGAAGGTGGCGCGGCGGAAGGTGCGGGGGTGTTCGCCGGGCAGCAGCCAGTCCTCCGGGCCGCCGGTGGCGGCCGCGGCGGGGCGGTCGACGCCGACCCGGGCGAGTTCGCGCTGGGCGGCGGCGAGCTGGTCGGGGCTCTCGGCGAGCAGGGTGACCGGCTTTCCCCACGGGATCAGCCAGGCCAGGTAGGTGGCCAGCTGTCCCTCGGCCTCGATGTTGAAGGACCCGGCGAGGTGCCCGGCGGCGAAGGCGGTGCGGGCGCGCAGGTCGACGACCCACTCGCCGGCGGCGAGTCGGCGGGCGAGTTCGGCCGCGTCGGCGGGGGCGGGCGGGGTGAGGTCGACGGGCGCGGGGCCGGCGGCGTTGAGCGGGCCCATGTGGGCGTAGTAGGCGGGGATGTCGTCGAGGCCTGCGAGCAGGTCGGCGACGAAGGTGTCGACGTCCTTGACCAGGGCCTCGTTGCGGTGCCGCTCGGCGCCGATCGTGGTGGCGGTGCCGGTGCTCTGTCCGGCTGAGCAGAAGCTGCCGAAGCCGTGGGTGGGCAGCACGGCCACGTCGTCGGCGAGGCCGTCGGCGAGCCGGTGGGCGGAGGCGTGCTGGGCGCGGGCGAGGTCCTCGGTGAGCCGGGGCTCGACGAGGTCGGGGCGGCCGACGGTGCCGATGAGCAGCGAGCCGCCGGTGAACGCGGCGACCGGGCGGCCGGCCTCGGCGAGCACGTAGGAGGTGTGGTGCGGGGTGTGGCCGGGGGTGGCGACGGCGCGCAGGGCGAGGCCGGCGGCCGGGTCGACGTCGAACTCGTCGCCGTCGTGGACCAGCACCCGCCGGAAGGAGACGGCGGCGTCGGCGGGGACGAGGTAGTGCGCGCCGGTGACCCGGGCGAGTTCGAGGCCGCCGGTGACGTAGTCGTTGTGGACGTGGGTCTCGGCGACGTAGGCGATCCGCACGCCGCGCCGGGCGGCCGCGGCGATGACCTGGTCAATGTCGCGCGGCGGGTCGATCGCGACCGCTCCGTCCGGGCCGCCGGCCAGGTAGCTGCGGTTGCCGAGGCCCTCGATCTCCAGGGTGTCGACGAAGAACACGTGCCTCTCCTTCACAGAGTCGTCTCGGAGTCTTCTCAGAGTCGCTGTACCCCCCGGGGTATCTGTCATCGACTGTAGCAGAGATACCCCCGGGGGCATCGAATGCCGCAGGAGCACCCTGGCGGGTAGCCTCCCGCGCATGATCACCACCGGTCCCGCCTCCGACTGCCCCACCCCCGACGACCTGGCCGCCGTGCTCCGGCTCGCCGTGGACACCCTGAGCGCCGCCCCGGCCGGCGCGGACTGGTCCCGCCCCGCCGGCGCCGTCGACTGGGACTGCTGGAGCACCGTCGAGCACCTCGCCGACGACCTGCTCGCGTACGCCGCCCAGCTCGGCCCCCAGGAGCCGCCCCGCGACCACTACGTGCCGTTCGTCTCGCGGCGGCCCTTCCCCGGCGGGCCGAACAGCTTCGTCTTCGCCCGGCGCGAGGACGGCCCGCGGGGCCTGCTGGAGGTACTGGAGGCGAGCGGCGGGCTGATGGTCGCGACAGCCCGGACCAGGACGCCCGAGGTCCGCGCCTTCCACCCCTGGGGGCTCGCCGACCCCGCGGGCTACGTCGCGATGAGCCTGGTGGAGACGCTGGTCCACCTGCACGACGTCGCCGAGGGCCTCGGACTGCCCTGGGACCCGCCGGCCGACGTCTGCCGCCGCACCCTCGCCCGGCTCTTCCCGGACGTGGCACCCGACCCGGCCGCCGGCCCCTGGCCGACCCTGCTCTGGGCCACCGGCCGCACCGCGCTGCCCGGCCGCCCGCGCCGCACCGACTGGCGCTGGTACGCGGACGTCCCGGAGCCCGCCCGGCGATCCTGACGCCGCCTCAGCACCGGCCGACGCCGCAGGTCGCGGGCCCTTTGCGCACTCCCCCGGTGCACGTTCTATTGTGGCGGGCGCGGCGGCGGCGCGGCCGGGAGGCGGGCGCCGCGGCGGACCGGCGTGGAACGAAGGGGTGGACGTGGCGGGGCGGCGGAACAACGGAGTGCTGGCGGTCTGGGCCGAGACACAGCGGCAGGAGCAGCGCCGGGAGGAGGCCCGGTGGCGCGCACAGGTCGCCGAGCAGCGCCGACGGGAGAAGGAGCAGCGCGACGCGCAGAAGGCGGCGGCGCGCACCGAGCGCGAGGCGCAGAAGGCGTACCAGCAGTCCCGGGAGGCCGAGGCGGCCCGGCGGACGGCCGAACTGGACGGCCGGGTCGAGGAGTTGCGCGGACTGCTGACGGCCGGGCTGAACGCTCCGGCGTTCCGGGCGCAGAGCCTGCTGGCCCCGCGTCCGGTGCCGCCGTTCGAGCCGGGGCGCCTCGGCGAGCCGGTGCCGGTGCCGGACCAGTCCCGCTACCAGGTGCCGCCGCCGGACCCGGCGCAGGCCCGCAACCCCGGGGTGTGGCGGCAGTACGAGCAGTACGTGGCACAGGCCCGGGCCCGGTTCGAGCAGGACTGGTACGCGGCGCAGGCGGCGGAGGCGGACCGGCAGCGCCGGCTGGCCGAGTACCACGGGCAGTACCTGGAGTGGGTGGCCGCATTCCGCCGGGAGGACGAGCAACGGGCCGCCCGGACCGAGGAGTTGCTGCGCCGGCTGCGGTCCGGCGAGGCGGAGGCGGTGCAGGAGTACTTCACCGCCGTGCTGTACGCCGCGGCGGGCTGGCCGGAGGGCTTCCCGCACCGGCTGGTGGCGGCCTGGGAGGCGTCCGGCCGCCAGCTGGTGGTGAACTGGGAGCTGCCGGGCGCGGACGTCGTCCCGGCGACCGCCCGGGTGCGGTACGTGAAGTCGGACGACCGGGAGGCCGAGGTGGCCCGCCCGGCGACCGAGCGCAAGGCGCTGTACCGGGAGGTGCTGGCGCAGACCTCGCTGCGGGTGGTGGCCGAGCTGTACCGCGCCGACGGGGACGGGATGCTGGCCTCGGTGGTGCTGAACGGCTTCGTGCGCGGCATCGATCCGGCGACCGGCCGGGAGGCGGAGCGGTTCCTGACCACGGTGACGGTCGACCGGGGCGAGTTCGCCGGGCTGGCGCTGGACCGGGTGGCGGCCGTGGAGTGCTTCCAGGGCCTGGGCGGGGTGCTGTCGGCGCGGCCCGAGCGGCTGGACGAGGTGCGGCCGGACCGGCTGCCGGAGACGGTCGGCGGCAGCGTGGCCGGGCAGGGCGGCGAGGACGACCCCGACCTCTTCGCGATGGACCCGATCGAGTTCGAGGAGCTGATCGCCGAGCTGTTCCGGCTGCGCGGCTTCCGGGTGATGACCACCGCGCGCAGCGGCGACGCCGGGGTGGACGTGGTCGCCGAGGACCTCGACCCGGTGACCGGCGGGCGGATCGTCATCCAGGCCAAGCGCTACCGTTCGACGGTCTCCCCCACCGCGGTGCGCGACCTCGACTCGACGGTGCGCCACCACGGCGCGATCAAGGGCATCCTGGTCACCACCGCGGGCTTCGGACCGGGCTCGTACGAGTACATCCGCAACAAGCCGCTGACGCTGGTGAGCGGGCCCGAGCTGGTGGAGCTGCTGGCGGAGCAGGGGCTGCGCGGACGGCTGGGCGAGCGTCCGAACGGCGGCGGGCCGGCGGCCGGACGCGAGGCCGCCCCGAGCACCCAGGCCGCCGCGGCCACCACGCTGGCACTGTCCTGGCGCAGCCGCACGGCCGGCGGGGACCCGGTCGAGCTGGACGTCTCGGCGTTCCTGTGCGCCGGCGGCCGGGTGCTGGACGACGAGCACTTCGTCTTCTTCAACAACCCGCAGGACCCGCACGGCGCGGTGCGGCTGCACCCCACCCGCTCGGTTCCGGGCGAGCCGGTCCGCCGTGCCGAACTCACGCTGGATCCCGGCCGGTTGGCGCCGGGCGTGGACGAGGTGGTGGTGGCGGTGTCCACCGAGGAGGAGGAGCCCCCGGTGCTGCCGCTCGGCTACGTGCACGGGCTGGCGGTGACCGGCGCGTTCGGCCCGGACGCGGACGGCCCCGCCGAGTGGGCCGCGCAGACCGGCGGGGTGTCGCAGAGCGCGATGGTCCTCGGCTCGTTCCAACGGCGCGGCGGCGTCTGGCGGTTCACTCCGAGCGGGACGCCGGTGCAGGACGGGCTGGCCGGGCTGGCGGTGCGCTGGGGCGTCGCCGTCGAGTAGCCGAGGAAGCACGGGCCTCAGGGTCGGGCGTCATACCTGAGGATGAGAAGACCCCCCGCCGGACCGCCGGGTCGGCGGGGGGCCCGTGTACCCGGGAGCGACAAACCGGGCACGAACCGGTTGCGAGAATGGAATGGAAGCCGATCTTCCGATTCTACTTCCGCACCCTCAGGAGCCCCCTCGTGACGATGCCCGCAACCGCCGTCCGCACCGGCCCGGCGGCCGCCCGCGCCACCGGTCTGAACAAGGTCTACGGGGAGGGGGAGACCCGCGTCGTCGCCCTCGACAACGTCAGCGTCACCTTCCCGCAGGGCGAGTTCACCGCCATCATGGGCCCCTCCGGCTCCGGCAAGTCCACCCTGATGCACTGCATGGCCGGCCTCGACACCGTCACCTCCGGCTCCTCCACCATCGGCGACACCGAACTCGTCGGCCTCAAGGACAAGCAGCTCACCCAGCTGCGCCGCGACCACATCGGCTTCATCTTCCAGGCCTTCAACCTGCTGCCCACCCTCACCGCCCTGGAGAACATCACCCTCCCGATGGACATCGCCGGCCGCAAGGCCGACAAGCAGTGGCTCGACCGGGTCGTCGAGACCGTCGGACTCTCCGGCCGGCTCTCCCACCGCCCCAGCCAGCTCTCCGGCGGCCAGCAGCAGCGCGTCGCCTGCGCCCGCGCCCTCGCGAGCAAGCCCGACATCGTCTTCGCCGACGAACCGACCGGAAACCTCGACTCCCGGTCCGGCGCCGAGATCCTCTCCTTCCTGCGCAACTCCGTGCGCGAACTCGGCCAGACCGTCGTCATGGTCACCCACGACCCCGTCGCCGCCTCCTACGCCGACCGCGTCGTCTTCCTCGCCGACGGCCGCATCGTCGACGAACTGATCCACCCGACCGCGGACACCGTCCTGGACCGCATGCGCCGCTTCGACGCCAAGGGCCGCACCAGCTGACGCCCCGCGTCCGCCGCCCGCCCCGGCCGCGAACCGGCCGCCGTCCCCACGACCCCCAGGACTGACACCACCCCATGTACCGCACCGCACTGCGCAATGTGCTGGCCCACAAGGCCCGACTGCTGATGACGGCGCTCGCCGTCCTCCTCGGCACCGCCTTCGTGGCCGGCACCCTCGTGTTCACCGACACCTTCGGCAACGCCATGCGCTCCCAGAGCGCCAAGAGCTACACCGACATCGCCGTCACCGTCAGCGACGGCGCCGCCGTCACCAAGGGGTACGACAACGGCGACCAGACCTCCGGCACCCCCTCCCTCACCGAGGACACCCGCAAGGCGATCGCCGCGCTGCCCGGCGCCGCCGAGGCCCGCGGCGTGGTCAGCGGCTTCGCCGGCATCGCCGACCGCAAGGGCGCGCTGATCGGCAACGGCTTCTCCACCACCGGCACCAACTACGTCCCGGGCGCCGACGGCACCGACCCGCGCTTCCCGCTGGTCGACGGCCGCGGCCCGCGCACCTCCGGCGAGGTGGCGCTGGACGCCAAGACCGCCGAGAAGGGCGACTACAAGGTCGGCGACACCGTGCGCGTCGCCGTCAACGGGCCGGTCATGGACCTGAAGCTCACCGGCACCGTGACCACCAACGACCCGCGGGTGCTCTCCGGCGGCTCGCTCGCCGCCTTCGACACCGCCACCGCCCAGCAGCTCTACCTGTCCCCGGGCCGGTTCGCCGAGATCGACGTCAAGGGCAAGCCCGGCGCCGACGACGCCGCGCTGCTCGCCGCCGTCCAGCAGACCCTGCCCGCCTCCGACGAGCTGGAGGCCCGCACCGGCCGCGAGCTCGCCGACGAGCAGGACCGGATGATCGAGGCCGGCACCAAGGGCATGTCCACCGCCCTGCTGATGTTCGCCGCCATCGCGCTCTTCGTCGGCATCTTCATCATCGCCAACACCTTCACCATGCTGGTCGCCCAGCGCACCAAGGAACTGGCCCTGCTGCGCGCCGTCGGCGCCAGCCGCAAGCAGATCACCCTGTCCGTACTGGCCGAGGCCGTGCTGGTCGGCCTGACCGCCTCGGTCGGCGGCCTGGTCGCCGGCATCGGCATCGCCTCCGGGCTGCAGGCCGTGATCGGCTCGCTGGACACCGGCATGCCCACCGGCCCGCTGGTGATCGCCCCGTCCACGGTGATCGCCTCGCTCCTCGTCGGCACCGTGGTCACCGTGCTCGCCGCCTGGCTGCCCTCGCTGCGCGCCTCCCGGATCGCCCCGGTCGCCGCGATGAGCTCGGCCGAGCAGCCGGCCACCCAGAAGTCCCTGCTGGTGCGGAACGTCATCGGACTGTTCTTCGCCGCGGTCGGCGTCGCCGCCCTGCTCGGCGGCGCGGCCGCCAAGGAGGTCAACGTGGTGGCCCTCGGCGCGGGCGCTCTGATGATCGGCGTCTTCGTCCTCACCCCGCTGCTGTCCCGCCCGGTGATCGCGCTGTTCGCCCCGGCGCTGCGCAGGCTGTTCGGCACGCCCGGCAAGCTGGCCCGCGAGAACGCCGTGCGCAACCCGCGCCGCACCGCCGCCACCGCCTCCGCGCTCACCATCGGCGTCACCCTGATCACCGCGCTGACCGTGGTCGGCGCCTCGGTGAACAAGGCCGTCGACGAGGCCACCGAGGTCGACCTGAAGGCCGACTACGCCGTCGCCATGAAGAACTACTCCGCGCTCTCCCCCGAGCTCCCCGGCAAGATCGCCCAGACGGCCGGGGTCACCATGGTCAGCGCGGTGCGCGAGGTGAAGGTGAAGGCCGTCGCCGACGGTGACACCACCTGGCTGACCGCCGTGGACGCCGCCACCTTCGACCAGCTGGTCGACCTCAAGGTCACCGCCGGCGCCGCCGACTCCCTCAAGCAGGGCAAGCTGCTCGCCACCACCGGCTACGCCGAGCGCAACAACCTGGCGGTCGGCTCGACGCTCGACGTCACCTACCCGGACGGCAGCCGCGGCACCCTGGCCGTCGGCGGCCTGGTGGAGCAGAACACCGAGGTCTCCGGGGTCGTCGCCCCCGAGCAGGTGGTCGGCGCGCACGCCGCCGCCGGCTCCGGCCCGAAGAAGGTCCTGGTCAAGGGCTCCGACGGCGCGACCCCCGAGCTCAAGCAGGCGCTGCGCGACGCCACCGGCGGCAACCCGCTGATCAGCGTCATGGGCGAGAAGGACATCAAGGCGGAGAACAGCAAGCTGGTGACCTCCCTGCTGAACATCATGTACGGCCTGCTGGGCATGTCCGTGGTGGTCGCGGTGCTGGGCGTCATCAACACCATGGCGATGTCGGTGTTCGAGCGCCGCCGGGAGATCGGCATGCTGCGGGCGATCGGCCTGGACCGCCGCGGCATCGGCCGGATGGTCCGGCTGGAGTCGCTGATGATCGCCCTGTTCGGCGGCGCGGTCGGCGTCCTCCTCGGCATCGTCACCGCCTGGGCCGGCACCCGCACCCTGGCGGACACGTTCAAGAACATCACCCTGGTGGTCCCGCCCGGGAAGATCGCCTTCTTCCTGGCCGCCGCCGCCGTCATCGGCCTGCTCGCCGCCCTCTGGCCCGCCCGCCGCGCGGCCCGCATGGACATCCTGGGCGCCATCAAGAGCCAGTAGCCACCACCCCGAACCCGCGG
>NZ_JBHVER010000196.1:0-15208 GCF_042802195.1 Kitasatospora sp. NPDC057500
GGGGGGGGGGGGGGGGGGGGGGGGGGGGGGGCGGGGGGGGGGGGGGCGGGGGGGGGGGGGGGGGCCGGGGGGGGGGCCCCGGCCCCCCCGGGGGGGGGCGGCCGGGGCGGCCGCCCCCCGCTCCCGCGTTCCCGCCCGCCCCCGCTCACCCGCTTGCGGGCCCCGCCCCCGCCGAACGCAGTGCCTCCGCATGCGAACCGCAACCCACCGTGATGGCCTTTTGACTGTCGGCGACCGGCACAGCCCCCGTCGGCCGTTCCCCCTCCCCCCGCCCGGAGTTCCGAGCCGGACGGCCCCCTGTTCGAGGAGTCCCATGTCCCTGTCCCCGCGGCCCGGCCGGCGCCTTCCGACCGTGTTCGCCACCGCCGTGGTCTGCGCGCTGACCACCGGCACCGTCCTGTCCGCCGTCGTCCCCGCCGCCGCCCACGGCCCCGGCGGCCACGACGACGGCCCGGCCGCCACCGCCCCCCGGATCGCCGACCCCCGGATGCTCGCCGAGCTGCGCGAGGACGAGGTCGCCGCGCTCGGCCAGGAGCACGCCGAGGAGCACGCCCGGATGCGCGCCGCCGTCCGCGGCATCGGCGACTACCCGCAGACCACCCGAACCAACCGGCTGAACGCGCTGACGGAGTCCCAGGCCACCCACAACAGGGGCTTCGCCCCCGAGACCTTCGGGACGTTCAACCAGTACTTCCCCTCCCCCGACTTCGGCGACCACATCGCGCTGCTGCCGACCGGCAAGGTGCTGCTGTTCTCCTTCGAGCGGATCGAGACCAACCCGGAGAAGGAGCCCGCCCCCACCCAGACCACGGGCGAGGAGAACGCCGGCCGGGCGTTCCTCTGGGACCCGGCCAAGGGCTACGGCAAGGACGCGTACAAGCAGGTCACCCCGCCCGTGGTGAACATGCCCGACGGCCTGGACCAGCCCCGCCCGGCGCCGTTCTTCTGCGCCGGCCACTCCTTCCTGCCCAACGGCATGCTCGGCGTCTTCGGCGGCAACCTCGGCGGCAACGGCGGCAGCGGTGCCAAGCTCTCGCTGATCTTCGACCCGTGGACCGAGACCTGGACCCGCAACCCCGACATGTCCGTCGGCCGCTGGTACCCCTCGGTGGTGACCGGCCCGGACGGCCGGCAGCTGATCATGTCCGGCCAGTCCGAGATCGGCTGGGGCACCCCCACCCCGGTGGTCGAGCGCTTCCCCGCCAAGAGCCACCCGGTGCCCTCGCTCAAGACCGACACCCCGACGAACACCCCCGTCGACCGGTTCAAGGTCGACGCCCCGTTCTCCCTGGACTACCCGCACCTGTTCTCGCTCAACGACGGCAACATCTACGGCTTCGGCCGGCAGGCCTCCGAGCAGTGGAAGTTCGACCCGGTCGCCGAGACCCGCAGCGACCTGACCGCCCGTCCGGACGGCCGCAAGCGCAACTACGGCTCGGCCGTGCCGCTGCCCGGCGGCATCAACGGCCCGGACTCCGCGCTGATCCTCGGCGGCGACCGGGACAACCCCAGCACCCTGCGCTTCTCCAACGGCAGCTGGACCGCCGAGAAGTCCCGCGCCTTCGGCCGCACCCAGGACGACACCCTGCTGCTGCCCAACGGCCGGCTGATGACCGTCAACGGCGCCTACGACATCCGCGACTACGGCAACGGCCCGTACAACCCGAACGCCGACCTCAAGTACCGCCAGGTCGAACTCCGCGACGACCAGGGCAACTGGAAGCTCGGCCCGGTCCAGCGGCTGCCGCGCGGCTACCACTCCAACGCCGTGGTGCTGCCCGACGGGCGCGTCATGGTCACCGGCGACGAGCTCCAGCAGATCGCCAACAACCCGGACATCAACGGCACGGTGGCCGACATCCCCGGCACCTCGGCCCCGGTCACCATGAACGGGACCATCGAGATCTACGAGCCCGCCTACCTCCACCAGGGCGACCGTCCCGCCCTCGACCGGGCGCCGACCACGCCCGTCCGCTACGACCAGACCTTCCAGGTCACCTCCGAGACCCCGGGCCTGGTCTCCAAGGCGGTGCTGCTCTCGCCCACCACCTCCACCCACTCGGTCAACACCAGCCAGCGCCACCTCGACCTGCGGCTCAGCAGCCGGGCCGGCAACCGGCTGGAGTTCCAGGCCCCGCCGGACGCCAAGGCCGCCCCGCCCGGGTGGTACATGCTCTTCCTGCTCAACGACCAGGGCGTGCCCTCCGTCGCCAAGTGGATCCAGCTCACCGCCTGACCCCCGCCCGAAAGGAACCCCCCACCCCCATGGCAACGGCAACGGCCACGGATCTGCGCCTGCGCGACAGCGAGGAGATCCAGGGCGACATCCTGGCCGGCTTCAAGAAGGACAACGTCAGCGTCCTGTTCCTCAAGTTTGAGGACGCCTCCCGGGCCCGCGACTGGCTCCGGCAGCTCACCCCGCAGATCGCCACCACCCGTGAGGTCGCCGCGTTCAACGACGCCTTCAGCGAGGCCCGCAGGACCTCCGGCGGCGACGACCCCAAGGCCCTCAAGGCGACCTGGCTGGGCATCAGCTTCACCTACGAGGGCCTGCGCATGCTCTCCACCACCGACCCCTTCGCCAAGCCCCCGCCGCCCGGCAGCGGCCTGGAGGCGTTCAAGGAGGGCTCGGCCAGACGGGCCGGAGCGCTCGGCGACACCGGCGAGAACTCCCCGGCGAACTGGCTCTTCGGCAACGGGAGGAGCCAGCCGGTGCACGCCGTGCTGAAGCTCTCCGCCGACACCGAGAAGGACCTCCAGGCGGCGGTCGAGGCCCAGCGGATCGCCGCCGCCGAGTGCCGGGTGCTGATCGTCTACCAGCAGAACGCCCAGACCCTGCTCGGCACCCGCCGCGGCAAGGAGCACTTCGGCTTCAAGGACGGCATCAGCGAGCCGGGCGTGCGCGGCTTCGACCGGCCCGACCCGAACCGGCCCGAGGAGGTCGAGGGCCACCCGGGCACCCGGATCGTCCCGGCCGGCGAGTTCGTCTGCGGCGAGGAGCCCGCCCCGGGCAGCTTCCGGGACTTCCCCGACTGGGCCCGCGACGGCTCCTTCCAGGTCGTCCGCCGGCTCGCCCAGGACGTCCCCGGCTGGTGGTCGCAGGTCTCGGCCAAGCTGAAGGAGCTCAGGCTCGCCAAGGCCGTCCCGGACGCCGCGACCACCGAGTGGCTGGCCGCCCGGCTGGTCGGCCGCTGGCGCTCCGGCGCCCCGGTCTGCCACTTCAAGGACCACGACGTCCCGAACAACCCGGGAGCCGCCGCGGACAACGACTTCGACTTCCGGGACGACCTGGAGGGCCTGGTCACCCCGCTCTGGTCGCACCTGCGCAAGACCAGCCCGCGCGCCGGCCTCCAGGCGCCGGACCCCAGCCGCCCGCCGTTCGACGCCAAGGAGCTCGACGGCCGCCGGATCATGCGCCGCGGCACGCCGTACGGGGCGCCGTTCGACCCGGCCTCCGAGGGCCCCGGCGGCCCGGACGACCCGCGCGGGCTGCTGTTCATCTGCTACCAGGCCGACATCCAGCGGCAGTTCGAGTTCATCCAGGCCGACTGGATGGACCAGGAGGACTTCCCGCCCGGCCGCAACCCGGTACCCGGCAAGGACCCGGTCGTCCTCGCGGCCACCGACGTCGACTTCGAGAGCCGGGACTCGGACGGCACGATCAAGCACACCCCGCTGACCTTCGCCCAGTTCGTGCAGACCACCGGCTCGGTGTACGCCTTCATGCCCTCCCTCAGCACCCTGCGGGGGCTCGCCGACGGGCGGCTCGTCGGCCCCGACCGGACCGCCGCGGGCGGCCAGGCCGCCCAGGGCGGCGGGCAGGGCCAGACCCAGACGCAGACCCAGCAGGGCGGCCAGAGCGCCTACCCGGCCGGCCCGGCCTACCCGTGCGACGAGTTCCTCGCCGTACCGGACCAGTGGCGGCGCGGCGGTCAGAGCCAGTTCTGGGCCTACCACGGCGACCGGTACCGCAGGATCTCGGTGGCCGACGGCGCCTCGCACACCGACCGGCTGGTCGAGGGCGACGCCCCGCTGAGCGGCCTCCGCTGTTTCCAGGGCATCGGCCGGATCGACTGCATCCTGCCCATGCCCGACCTCCAGAACCCCGGTGGCAAGAGCTGGTACTGGGTCTTCCACAGCACCGGCGGGCGCCAGCGCTACCGGGTGGTCTCGATCACCGGCGGCGACGAGCACACCGGCGTGCTGGAGCGCCCGGACCGCGACCTCGCCGCCTGGCGCTCGCTGGACGGCGTCGACCGGGTGGACTGCTTCCTGCCCGTGCCCGACCAGCAGCGGACCGGCGGCAAGAGCTGGTACTGGGTCTTCCACACCACCGGCGGGCGCCAGCGCTACCGGCTGCTCTCGGTCGCCGACGGCGCCGCCCACGCCGACGTGCTGGAGCGCTCCGACCGGGAGCTGTCCCAGTGGGGCTCGCTCAACGGCACCACCGCGGTGAACTGCTTCGTGCCCGTCCCCGACTCCCAGCGGACCGGCGGCAGGAGCGAGTACTGGGTGTTCCACGGTGACACCTACCGCAAGATCTCGGTGGCCGACGGCAGCGGTCATCCGGACCGCCTGGTCGGCGGCCCGCGCTCCTGCTCGGGCTGGAACTCGCTGAACTGAACCACGCCCCGGACCCCGCCCCCGTCCGCCCCCGCGACCGCCCGGCCGCGGGGGCGAAACGGGTCTTCGCGCGAACGACCAGGACGCGTGCGGGACACTCCCGGTTCATGTGATCCATCCCACAGTTTGAGCCGGACTCAGCGCGCCTCCTGGCCCCTAGGCTTGCGCTGGAAGTTGGCAGTCGTACCACCCTCGGCCCCGTCCGGGATCGGTGACGGGACTCTCAGGGAGTTGAGGCGATGCGCCGTCGGCGGTGGAAGCACGTCCTGATCGGCGCCTTCGCGGGCGCCGCCGTCCTCGCCGACGCCGGCGCGGCCGCCGCCCAGGCCGCGGCCGCCACCGAGCAGTTGGCCATCTCCACCCCGCCGGCCGGCAGCGCCGCCTGGGTCGAGGACCACGCCTACGGACACCACCTGCCCGACCCGGCCACCACCGCCCCGGCCGCCGCCGCCGAGTTCTTCGCCCAGCTCGCCCCCGGCGAACTGGACCGGCTGGTCGAGGCCTACCCCCTGGTCGTCGGCAACTTCGACGGCGCCCCGCTCGCCGTCCGCTACCGGGCCAACCGGATCGCGCTGGCCGCCGAACGCGACCACGCCCGGGCCCGCGCCGGCGACCACTCGCTCGCCCCGGAGCAGCGCGCGCTCGCCGTGTCCCGGGCCAACGACGTGCAGAGCCTGCTCGCGCCGGGCCGGCAGATCCTCGCCTTCGACCCGCGCGGGCGCGGCCTGCTCACCGAGGTCTGGGGCGACCTCGGCGCCGCCGACCGGGTCGCGGTGCTGGTCCCCGGCTCCGACGCCGACCTCGGCCACTTCGACCAGGCCGTCGAACCGCTGCGCTCCCCCGCCGGCATGGCCCGGGCGCTGTACCAGGAGGAGCGCCGGCAGTCCCCGGGCACCCGCACCGCGGTGGTCGCCTGGACCGGCTACGTCACCCCCTCCGGCCTCGGCCCCGACGCGGTGACCTCCCGGCTCGCCGACGTCGGCGCGCCCCGGCTGCGCCGGCTGCTCGCCGGGCTCAAGGAGACCACCCGGCCCGAGGCGCCGCCCGCGCTGTTCTGCCACTCCTACGGCTCGGTGGTCTGCGGCACCGCCGCGCCGGACATCCCCCGGGCGGCCGCCTCCCCGGCCGACACCACCGGCATCACCGACCTGGTGGTCTTCGGCTCCCCCGGCATGGGCGTGGAGGACACCTCGGAGCTCGGCGACGGCGTGCACGTCTGGGCCACCCGCAACGAGACCGACTGGATCGGCAACGTGCCGTACCTGGAGGTCGGCGGACTCGGCCACGGCGCCGACCCGACCTCCCTGGACTTCGGCGCCGAGCGGATCTCCTCGGCCCTCTCCTCCGGCCACAACGGCTACTTCGCCACCGGCACCGACAGCCTGCACAACTTCGCCGCCGTCGCCCTCGGCGCCTACCAGGACGTCCTGCGCCCGGCCCCCGAAGCGTAGCTAGCGGGCCTCTCCGTACAGGCGGACGGCATCGGCGGCGGCGCGGCCCATCTCGCGGCGGGCGGCGGGCGGGGAGAGCACCTCGGCGTCCGCGCCGAACGCGAGCAGCGCCCGGACGGCCGACAACGACTGGATCCACAGCGCGAGTTCGACCCAGTCGTCGGGCGCCCCGCCCCCGTTCTCCGGCGGCGGGGCGGTCAGCCGGGCGCCGTGGATCCGGACGAACACGTCCAGCCGCCCGCGCCGCACCCGCACCTTCACCGTCAGCTCCTTGGGCAGCCGCTCCACCTGCTCGCGCAGCAGCGCCCAGACCTCGCCCAGCCCCACCCCGGGCCGCCTGCGCACCGGCTCCTCCGAGGTGTCCGCGCACAGCACCCGGTCGGCCCGGAACAGCCGCGGCTCGCCGTGCAGATCGGCCACCAGGTACCAGACCGAGGCCTTGCTCACCAGGCCGTACGGGTCCACGGTGTACTCCGTCGGCGCGGGCGTACCGCTGTGCCGGTAGCGCAGCCGCAGCCGGCGGTCGGCGAACACCGCGTACTGCAACTCGCCCAGGTCCGGCCCCGGCGGCGCGCCCGACTGCATCCAGCGCGCCGGGTCGACCAGGACCCGCTCGCTGATCCGCTCGGCGCCCGACCGGTGCGGGGCGGGCAGCGCGGCCATCACCTTGCGCAGCGCCGAGCCGAGCGCTCCGTCCAGGCCGAGGTCGCTGTGCGCGCCCTGGGCGGAGAGCACGAACAGGGCGCGCGCCTCGTCGGCGGTCAGGCCGCTGACGTCGGTGCGGTAGCCGGGCAGCAGGCTGATGCCGCCGTGCCGGCCGCGTTCGGTGTAGACGGGCACGCCGGCCGCCGAGAGCGCCTCGACGTCGCGGTAGATGGTGCGGACCGACACCTCCAGCCGTTCGGCCAGTTCGGTGGCGGGCACCCGGCCGCGGGTCTGGAGCAGCAGCAGGATCGAGAGCAGGCGGTCGGCCTTCATCCCATGAGGATCGCAGAAATCATGACGGCGGTTGTCAGGTTTTACCGGGAGATTGCCTCCAGCCCGGAAAACCCATCCGCACCAGTGGAGTTGAACCACCCCATGGACACCGCCCAGGACCCGCGCCCGCTGTACCAGCTCGCCCTCGACCAGCTGGAGAAGCTGTTCTCCGAGGCCGGGCCGGAGAACCTCGACCGGCCCACCCCGTGCGCCGAGTACGACCTGCGGGCCCTGCTCGACCACGTGGTCGGCGGCGTCCACCGGCTCGCCTACACCGGCGAGGGCGGGCTCAGCCGGGACGTCGCGGCCGCGACCGGCGGGGTGCCCGACGACGGCTGGCCGGCCGCCCTCGGCCGGGCCCGCGCCCGGGTGACCGCCGCCTGGGCGGAGGACGCCAAGCTGGACCGTCCGACCTCGGTGCCCTGGGGCGAGCTGTCCGGCCGCGAGGCGGTGGGCAGCTACGTCCTGGAGACCGTCATCCACTCCTGGGACGTCGCCCGCGCGCTCGGCACCGACCACACGCTGGACGAGGCGCTGGGCGAGGCGGCGCTGGCGATCGCCCTGGCCATGATGCCGGCCGAGCCGCGCGGCGGAGCCGTCCCCTTCGGCCCGGTCCAGCCCGCCCCGGCCGGCGCCGGCGCCTACACCCGGCTCGCCGCCCACTCCGGGCGCGCCGTCTGACCACCCGTCCTAATGGCTCGGTGCGCACCGCGCGAGCCGCCCGTTGTAGACGTCGATCTTGTGGTCGAGCACGGCCAGGGTCGCGTGCAGGTCCGCGATCTGCTGCCGCACCGCCTCCCGGTGGGCGAGCAGCAGGTCGCGGCGGTCCGCCGAGGTCCGCTCGCCCTCGCGGGCCAGCTCCACGTACCGCAGCATGTCGGCCACCGGCATCCCGGTCAGCCGCAGCCGGCCCAGGAAGGCCAGCCGGTGCAGATCGCCGTCGCTGTACCGGCGCTGGCCCGAGGCCGAGCGGTCCACCGGGTCGAGCAGGCCGATCCGCTCGTACCAGCGCAGGGTGTGGGCGGTCAGGCCGCTGGCCGCCGACACCTCGCCGATGGTGTGCCGCGGCGTCCGGTCGGGCGCGCCGACCGGGTCCTGGAACACCTCGCAGCAGGTGCGCAGTCCGGCCTCGATCGATGCGAGTGCGGTCATGGTCGGTCCCCCGGTGATGAGCGTGACGACGACGCTAGCGCCTTGGAGTGCACTCAAGGCAAGCACCCCGGCCGAGCCTGCCGTCCCGCCCGACCGGCCGGCCCGATTAGAGTCGGGCCCCATGGAGAGCTTGCGGAAGATCGAGACCTGGCCGGTGCCGCACGCGGCGGCGGCCGTCGTACGGGGCGCGGACGGCACGGTGCTGGGCGCGCACGGCCCGCAGGACCACCTGTTCCCGCTGGCGTCGGTGACCAAGCTGCTGACCTCGTACGCCGTGCTGGTCGCGGTCGAGGAGGGCGTCTTCGAGCTGGACGACCCGGCCGGACCCGCGGGCTCGACCGTCCGGCACCTGCTGGCCCACACCTCGGGCCTGGCGTTCGACGAGCACAAGGTGATGGCCGAGCCCGGCAACCGCCGGCTCTACTCCAACGCCGGCTTCGACGTGCTGACGCGGACCCTGGAGCAGGCCGCCGGGATCGAGTTCGGCCGGTACGCCGCCGAGGCCGTGTTCCAGCCGCTCGGCATGCACGCCACCCTGATCAACACCGCGCACCGCTCCCCCGCCGGGGCCGGCGGCCTGTCCACCCTCGCCGACCTCACCCGGTTCGCCGCCGAACTGCAGTCGCCCGCGCTGCTCGACCCGGGCACGCTGCGCGCCGCCACCCGCGAGGTCGCCTTCCCGGGCACCAGCGGCGTGCTGCCCGGCTTCGGCCACCGCCGGCCGAACGACTGGGGCCTCGGCTTCGAGATCCGCGACGGCAAGGCGCCGCACTGGACCGGCACCGCCAACTCCCCGGCCACCTTCGGCCACTTCGGCCAGTCCGGCACCTTCCTCTGGGTGGACCCGCAGGCCGGCGCGGCCTGCATCGCGCTCACCGACCGGGACTTCGGCCCGTGGGCCGCCGAGGTCTGGCCGGCCCTGAGCGACGCCGTCCTCGCCGAGATCTAGGATCCGTCCCGGGCGTCAGCCGTACGAGACCGGCGAGTGCATCTCCCACAGGAGCAGCTCCGCGCCGTTCTCCCCGGCCGTCGGCGCCGCGAAGGCGTCCCCGGTGATCCGCACGCTGTCGCCGGGGACCATGGAGCGGCCGCCGCCCTGCGGCCCCGGCACCGTCCGGTAGCCGAGCGAGCCGGCGGTCAGGTGCGCGTAGCGGTAGGCGGCGGACGGCAGGGCGGGCAGCGGCTGCCACGGCCCGGCGGTCACCAGCCACAGCGCGGCGTCGCCGCGCCGCAGCCGCAGCGCCTGGCCGCCGGCGTCCCGCTCCATCCCGGAGGCGAGCAGCGTCAACCCGTCGGCCGCGCGCTCCACCCCGCGCAGTCCGTACGCGGGGGGCGCGTCGAAGACGTCGGGCTGGAGCCACATCTGGACGAAGCGCACCGGGCCGGCGGCGCCGCCGACGTTCCGCTCGGTGTGGGTGACGCCGGAGCCGGCGCTCAGGTGCTGCACCATGCCGGGGCGCACCACCCCGCCGTGCCCGCAGGAGTCCCGGTGGGCGAGCGCGCCCTCCAGCACCCAGGTGAGGATCTCGGTGTCCCGGTGCTTGTGCTCGTCGAACCCGGCGCCGGGGGCGAGGAGTTCCTCGTTGCACGCGAGCAGCGCGCCGAAGTGGGTGTTCCTCGGGTCGTAGTGCCCGGAGAAGGAGAACGCGTGCCGGGTCTCGACGCCCTCGGCGGGCGTCGAGCGGTAGCGCTCGGCGGTGCGGCGCAGATCGGCACGAGGACGGGCAACGGCATCGGTCACAGGACCCACCGTAACGGCACCCCGCAGTCGGGTGTGACCGCCACCACCCCGCCCGTCCACCGGGGGCTGTGCACGAGCAGTCACTCCGGTGAGGCAGTCTTGTCCCTGTGCCAGCCGCTTCCGCGAACTCCAAGAGCGATCCGACCGCCAATCCCGACAGGAACGGGAAGAGCCCGACGCCGGGCGCCGGGAGAGACCGGCCCGGCCGGGCGGCCCCGCGCCTGACCGCCCAGGAGCGCCGGCTCGCCGCCGAGCGCGCCGAGCGCCGGGCCGCGACCCTCAAGCGGCTGGAGAAGTCCTCGGGCAAGCTCGCCTCGGCCGCGATCGCCCGGATGGACGACCAGCTCGGCTGGTACCGGCGGATGCCGCCGGAGCACCGGTCCTGGATCGGCCTGGTCGCCCAGGCCGGCATCGCCGCGTTCACCGAGTGGTACCGCAAGCCGGACACCCCGCAGGCGATCTCCACCGACGTCTTCGGCACCGCGCCGCGCGAGCTGACCCGGGCGATCACGCTGCGCCAGACGGTCGAGCTGATCCGCACCACCATCGAGGTGATGGAGGAGGCCATCGAGGAGGTGGCCGCCCCCGGCGACGAGGCCGACATGCGCGAGTCGGTGCTGGTCTACGCCCGGGAGATCGCCTTCGCCACCGCCCAGGTGTACGCCCAGGCCGCCGAGGCCCGGGGCGCCTGGGACGCCCGGCTGGAGGCGCTGGTGGTCAACTCGCTGCTCTCCGGCGACGCCGACGAGGGCGTGCTGTCCAGGGCCGCCGCGCTCGGCTGGGGCCAGCCGAGCCAGGTCCGGGTGGTGATGGGCTCGGCTCCGGACGGTGACAGCGAGCTGGTGGTCGAGGCGATCCGCCGGGCCGCCCGGTACGCCAAGCTGCACGTGCTGACCGGGGTGCTGGGCAAGCGCCTGGTGGTCGTGGTGGGCGGCGACAAGGAGCCGGTGCACGCGGCCCGGGCGCTGATCGGCCAGTTCGCTCCGGGCCCGGTGGTGGTCGGCCCGACCGTCCCCGACCTGCTCTCGGCGACCCGGTCGGCGCACGCCGCCGCCGCCGGCCTGCGGGCCTGCGCGGCCTGGCCGGACGCGCCGCGGCCGGTGCTGGCGGACGACCTGCTGCCCGAGCGCGCGCTGGCCGGCGACCAGGCGGCCAGACGCCAGCTGGTGGAGGAGATCTACACACCGCTGGACGAGGCGGGCTCGGCACTCCTGGAGACCTTGAGTGTCTATCTGGAACAGGCCTCCTCGCTGGAGGGAGCCGCCAGGATGCTCTTCGTCCACCCCAACACGGTGCGCTACCGGCTCCGACGTGTGACCGACGTCACGGGCTACGCGCCCTCCGACGTACGTTCGGCGTTCACCCTGCGTATCGCACTGGCGCTGGGGCGGCTCACGGCCGCCGGAGAGTCAAGCTGACCAGGCTGTAGGGACCTTACAATCCCGGATGCTTTTCTTCGTTACCGTCGCCTACCCGCCCCCGGGCGCCTGGCGAGAGAGGGTTGAACCGTGCTCGTAATCGTCGCCCCTGGACAGGGTGCCCAGACCCCCGGTTTCCTCAGCCCCTGGCTGGAGCTCGACGGTGTCGCCGACCGCCTGCGCGGCTGGTCGGAGGTCGCCGGGCTCGACCTCGTGCGCGCCGGAACGGAGGCGGACGCCGAGGAGATCAAGGACACCGCCGTCGCCCAGCCGCTGCTGGTGGCGGCCGGCCTGGTGACCGCGCGCGCGCTGTTCCCGGACGAGGACGCGGCCCGTGCGCTGGTCGGCGCGGTCGCCGGCCACAGCGTCGGCGAGATCACCGCCGCGGCGGGCGCCGGCGTACTGAGCGCGAGCGACGCGCTGACCTTCGTCCGCGAGCGCAGCCTCGCCATGGCCGAGGCCGCCGCCGCCACCGAGACCGGCATGCTCGCCCTGCTCGGCGGCGACGCCGAGGAGGTCGCCGCGAAGCTCGCCGAGCACGGCCTGACCGCGGCCAACAACAACGGCGGCGGCCAGATCGTCGCGGCCGGCACCCTGGCCCAGCTGGAGGCGCTGCGCGCCGACCCGCCGGCCGCCTCCCGGCTGGTCTCGCTGAAGGTGGCGGGCGCGTTCCACACCAGCCACATGGCCCCCGGTGTCGAGCGGCTGGCGAAGCTGGCCCCGAGTCTGCCGGTCGCCGACCCGAAGGTCGCCTACGTCTCCAACCGGGACGGCGAGGTCGTCGCCTCCGGCGCCGAGGTGCTGGACCGCCTGGTGTCGCAGGTCTCCAACCCGGTCCGCTGGGACCTCTGCATGGAGACCCTGCGGCGGCTGGGCGCGACCGCCGTCATCGAGCTCGCCCCGGCGGGCACCCTCACCGGACTGGTCAAGCGCAACCTCAAGGGTGTGGCGACGCTTGCCCTCAAGACCCCCGCCGACCTGGACAAGGCCCGCGGGCTCGTCGCGGAGCACGGCGGTCAGCAGCAGGAGCAGCAGGAGCAGCAGGCATGAGCAACACCCCCCAGATCCGCCCGGTGACCGGTGCGCGGTACTCGCGCATCCACGGCGTGGGCGGCTACCGCCCGATCCGGGTGATCCCCAACGCCGAGGTGCTGACCTGGATCGACTCCTCGGACGAGTGGATCCGCACCCGCAGCGGGATCGCCGAGCGCCGCTGGGCCGGCCCGGACGAGTCGGTCACCGAGATGTCGGTGCAGGCCGCCGGCAAGGCGATCGCCCAGGCCGGGATCGACCCCGCGCGGATCGGCGGCGTGATCGTCGCCACCGTGTCGCACCTCAAGCAGACCCCGGCCGTCGCCACCGAGATCGCCGAGCGGCTCGGCTGCGGCACCGCCCCGGCCTTCGACATCTCGGCCGCCTGCGCCGGCTTCGGCTACGGCCTCGGCCTGGCCGACGGCATGGTCCGCGGCGGCACCGCCGAGTACGTGCTGGTGATCGGCGTGGAGCGGCTCAGCGACCTGACCGACACCTCGGACCGCTCGACCGCGTTCATCTTCGGCGACGGCGCCGGCGCCGCGATCGTCGGCCCCTCCGACACCCCCGGCATCGGCAAGCTCGTCTGGGGCTCGGACGGCTCGCAGAAGGACGTCATCTCGCAGACCGAGGCCTGGGACACCGCCTTCGCCAAGGAGGACGCCGTCAACGGCGCCGGCGAGGGGATCAAGTGGCCCGCCCTGCGGATGGAGGGCCAGACGGTCTTCCGCTGGGCGGTCTGGGAGATGGCCAAGGTGGCCCAGCAGGCGCTCGACGCCGCCGGGATCACCGCGGACCAGCTCGGCGCGTTCATCCCGCACCAGGCGAACATGCGGATCACCGACGCCATGATCAAGGCCCTCAAGCTGCCCGCCTCGGTGCCGGTCGCCCGTGACATCACGGAGACCGGGAACACCTCGGCGGCCTCCATCCCGCTGGCGATGGAACGCATGCTGGAGAGCGGTGAGGCCCGCAGCGGCGACCTCGCCCTGATCATCGGGTTCGGGGCGGGTCTCGTGTACGCCGCGGCAGTCGTTACGCTCCCCTAGGCGATTTCGCCCGATCCACCCGCAAACCTGCGTCCGTCCGCCGGGCGGCCGCATTCAACACCGAAGAGGAGCAGCCAGTATGGCTACCAAGGACGAGGTCCTGGAAGGTCTCGCCGAGATCGTCAACGAGATCGCCGGCATCCCGACCGAGGACGTCGAGCTCGACAAGTCCTTCACCGACGACCTGGACGTCGACTCGCTGTCCATGGTCGAGGTCGTCGTGGCCGCCGAGGAGCGCTTCGACGTCAAGATCCCGGACGACGAGGTCAAGAACCTGAAGACCGTCGGCGACGCGGTGGACTACATCCTCACCCACGCCTGAGCGGTCGGCGCGTCCTACGCGTTCGACGCCTGACACCGGCCGGCTCCCTCCGAGTCGGCCGGCCCGCCGGCCGGGACGCCCCACCGGGCGCCCGGCCGGGCTCACCTTCGGCCGCCGCCGACCCCCGCACAACGTGAGAGAAGAAGAAACCAGTGACTGTTGAGAACCGTACCGTGGTCGTCACGGGTATCGGCGCCTTCACGCCGCTGGGCGGCGACGCCGCCACCACCTGGGAGAACCTGGTCGCCGGGCGCTCCGGGGTGGCTGCCCTGACCGAGGAGTGGGCCGCCGATCTGCCCGTGCGGATCGCCGCGCGCACCGCCGTCGAGCCGGGCGAGATCCTGCCCCGCCCGCTGGCGCGCAAGCTGGACCGCTCGGCCCAGTTCGCCCTGATCGCCGCCCGCGAGGCCTGGGCCGACGCCGGCTACGAGACCCCGGCCACCGACGAGTCGTCCAAGCTCGCCCCGGAGCGCCTGGGCGCCGTGATCGCCTCCGGCATCGGCGGCGTGACCACCCTGCTCGACCAGTACGACGTGCTGAAGGAGAAGGGCGCCCGCAAGGTCTCCCCGCACACCGTCCCGATGCTGATGCCCAACTCCCCGGCGGCCAACGTCGGCCTGGAGGTCGGCGCCCGCGCGGGTGTGCACACCCCCGTCTCCGCCTGCGCCTCCGGCGCCGAGGCGATCGGCTACGCGATCGAGATGATCCGCAGCGGCCGCGCCGACGTCGTGGTGGCGGGCGGCACCGAGGCGGCGGTCCACCCGCTGCCGATCGCCGCGTTCGCCAACATGATGGCGATGTCCAAGAACAACGACGCGCCCGAGCGCGCCTCCCGTCCGTACGACAAGGCCCGGGACGGCTTCGTGCTGGGCGAGGGCGCCGGCGTCGTCGTGCTGGAGTCGGTGGAGCACGCCGAGGCCCGCGGCGCCCGGATCTACTGCGAGGCGGTGGGCCAGGGCCTGTCCTCGGACGCCCACCACATCGCCCAGCCCGAGCCGACCGGCGCCGGCGTGGCCCGCGCGCTGGCCGACCTGTTCGACCGCAACCAGCTGGACAAGGCCGAGATCGTGCACGTCAACGCGCACGCCACCTCGACCCCGCAGGGTGACACCGCCGAGCTGAAGGCGCTCCGCAAGGAGCTGGGCGAGGACCTGGACCACATCGCCGTCTCGGCCACCAAGTCGATGACCGGTCACCTGCTGGGCGGCGCCGGCGGCATCGAGACGGTCGCCACCGTGCAGGCGCTGTACCACCGCATCGCCCCGCCGACCATCAACGTCGACGAGCTGGACGACGACGTGGACGCGGACATCGTCCGCGGCGAGGCCCGCAAGCTGCCCGAGGGCCGGATCGCCGCGCTGAACAACTCGTTCGGCTTCGGCGGCCACAACGTGGTGCTGGCCTTCCGCACCCGCTGACCCGCACGACGAGGGGGCCGGCGC
>NZ_JBHVER010000197.1:0-14973 GCF_042802195.1 Kitasatospora sp. NPDC057500
GCTGATCACTTCGAGGTTGAGCGCTCAGCAGGAGAGCACTCAGCAGGTGAGCACCGGCGCGGCCCAGTCGGCGTGGTCGCTGTTGGTGCCGTCGCCGCCGTCCGTCACCACGAGCCGCAGTTCATTGGCCCCGGCCAGCGCCGCGGTGAGGTGCGCGACCCCGGAGGCGGCGGTCATCCGACCGCTGTCGGCGACCTTGGTGTCGTCGGCGTAGATCTGGAAGGAGACCGAGCCCCGGCCCTGCGCCTCGGCGTCCACGCCCACGTCGGTGCTCAGCGCGGAGCAGGAGCCGCCGAGGTAGTAGACGATCTCGCTGAACGCGTTGACGCCCAGCCCCTTCTGGTACCTGGCGCCCCCGATGTTGATCGTGGAGCCGTCCCGGGCCTGGTTGTCGCCGTTGCTCATGTCCCGTTCGACCGGGCCCCAACTGTTGCCCGCGGCCGACCAGGCGAGGTCGGAGAGCTGGTACGTCCCGGTGGCCGGGCCGTCGCCGCAGGCGACACGGACGTTCGCCCAGTCGGCGTGGTCCCAACTGGTGCCGTCGCCGCCGTCGGTGACCACCAGTCGCAACTCCTGCGCCCCGGTGAGGTCGGCGGTGAGCCGCTTGGCCGTGTCCTGGCCGGTGACCGGACCGCTGTCGGCGGCCTTCACACCGTCCCGGTAGACCTGGAACACCACCGAGCCGTTGCCGTACGCGTCGTCGTCGATCCCCACGTCGGCGACCAGGTTGCGGCAGGCGCCGCCCAGGTGGAAACCGATCTCACTGGGGGCGTGCACCCCCAGGCCGTAGGCGTACGGGACGCCGCGCACGGTGATGGTCCGCCCGTCGCCGGCCGCGTGGTCGCCGTTGCTGCGGTCGCGTTCCACCGGGCCCCAGTGGTTGGCGGCGGAGGTGAACGGCAGGTCGCTCAGCCTGGTCACCCCGGTGGGCGGGGCGACCGGCGAGCCGGGGGTGACCCGGAACATCGCCGTGCCGTGCCCGGGAACGACCGCGCCGATCGCCCCGGTGCTGGTCGAACTCTGCTTGGACCACAGGTCCTTGACCGTGTAGGAGGCGGCCCCGCCGATGCCCACGGCCTGCGCGGTGGTGCTGATGGCCGCGTCGTAGGAGCCCTCGTTGGTGAGGGTCACCGAGCGGCTGCCGTCCGCCAGCGGCTTGCTCATCACCACGAGCCCGTTCTCCCGGGAGACCACCGAGCCCTGCCGGCCGAGCGGGTCCTGGTCCACCGCGATGACGTCCTCGTTGGTGAGGATCTCCAGGGTCTCCGGCTCGGCGGTGCGCAGGTCGGTGCCGATCATCAGTGGGGCGGCCATCTGCGCCCAGAGGCTGAAGTGGGTCCGGTACTCGGTACCGGTCATGCCGCCGTTGCCGACCTCCAGCATGTCCGGGTCGTTGAAGGCGCCGGGCTTGGCGTAGTTGGCCAGGCCCTGGTTGGCCTGCGCGATGGAGATCATGCTCTGCCAGTTGTCGCTGATGTCACCGGTGGTGCGCCAGGAGTTGCCCACCGGCTGCGCCCAGTTCCACGGCCCGGTGCTGCCCCACTCGCAGATGCTGTAGAGGATCGGCCGGCCGGTGCGCTTCAGCGCCTCGCCCATGGTCCGGTAGCGGGTCTGCGCATCGAGGCCCTTGTTGTGGCAGTTGTCGTACTTGAGGTAGTCGACGCCCCAGGAGGCCCACAGGTCCGCGTCCTGCTGCTCGTGGCCGAGCCCGCCGGGGAAGCCCCTGACGTCGCAGGTGTGGTCGCCGGCGCTGGAGTAGATGCCGAACTTCAGCCCCTTCCCGTGCACGTAGTCGGCGAGCGCCTTGATACCGTGCGGGAAGCGGACCGGGTCGGGCACCAGGTTGCCGGCCGCGTCGCGTTCGGGCAGCGCCCAGCAGTCGTCGAGGTTGACGTACTGGTAGCCGGCGGCCTTGAGGCCCTTGTCGACGAAGATGTCGGCGATGCCCTTGATCATCGCCTCGTTGAACTGGTCCCCGCAGTAGGTGGAGTTCCAGTTGTTGAACCCCATCTGCGGGGTCAGGTTGAGCCCGTTGTCGAGAGCCGCGGCCGGCGGTGCGGCGGCGAGCTGGAGCCCGACGGTGAGGGCGCCGCCGCCGGCCATCAGGGTGAGCGCGGTCAGCGCGGCGGCGAAGCGGCGGCGCGGCGGGGCGCCGCCGACGCGGCTGGGTAGGTGGCCGGGTTGGTGGTCGGGTCGGTGGTCGGGGATGCGCAAGAGTCCTCCAGGTGAGGGAACCGAAAGGGTGGGTGCGCCAGGGGAGTTGGCTCCGGGAAGGAAGGCGGGGCCGGGCCGGTCAGTCGAGCAGCGTCCAGGCCTGGCCGGGGGCGGCCGGGTTCGGCGGGCTGAGCACCACCGCGGAGGTCGGCGCGGCCTGCGGGGCGTCCAGGGCCAGCCCGGTGGCGACGTTGGTGATGCTGAGCGCCCCGGTGGCGGTGTTCTGCAGGACCCGCCACTTCTGGTGCGGGCTGTCGGGGTCCCAGCGGTTGAGCACCCAGGCCGCCGAGCCGGTCCCGTTGCCGCCGGTCAGCGTGCCGTGCACCTGGGTGGGCGTGTCGCAGTTGTCGGTGATGCGCACGGTGCCGTCGGGGTTCGGCGTGAACTTCCACTGCTCCGAGGTGTGCCAGTCCCACCAGGTGTTGACGCCGGTGGTCGAGCCGTCCGGTGCGGCGCACATGCCCCGCACCTCCAGCGCCTGGCCACCGGTGCCGCCCGCGCTGATGCCGTGGTAGCGGCCGTCGCCGACGACCGCGGCCGGGACGGTGGTGGGCAGCGGCTTGAGGCGGTAGAAGGCGACACCGTGCGCCGGCACCCAGGAGCCGACGGCGTCGGTGAAGGTGCCGGTGGCGCCGCTCCAGAGGTCCTTGACCGTGTATCCGGGCCCGGTCAGCCCGAGTTCGGCGAGCGTGCGGGTGATGTACTGCCAGCCGGACGGGTCCTGGTTGACCAGCAGTACGGCGGTGTCGCCGTCGGCGAGCCGGCGCTTGAGCACGAGCGGTGCGGTGGCGCCGGCGGGCGGGGCCCCGACCAGGGTGGCCGGCTTGCCGAGAGGGTCCTGGTTCACGGCGATGACGTCGGCGTTCTTGTACATCGCCAGCGCGGTGTCGCTCACGCCGGTGCTCCAGGTGACGCCCCGGTCGGTGTGCCGGGAATCGGCGGCGGTACGCAGGTCGGCGCCGAGGATGAAGGGGGAGGCCATCATCGCGACGATCGACAACTCGCTGCGCGCCTCGTCGTCGGTCATCGGCTTGTGGCACAGGCAGTTGTCGGTGGTGCCGTAGACGCCGTAGGGGGAGAGCCAGCCCGCGAACAGCATGTCCATGTCGTTCCAGCTGCCCGGCCGGACGTTGCCCGGGTACTCCAGTGCGGTCCGCAGTTGACCGTTGTAGAGCACGCCGTCCAGGTCGGGGCCGCGGTCGCCGCCGATCCGGCACAGGTTGGCGACCTGGCCGCACCACTTCCCGGTCGGCGCGTAACCGGGTGCCTCGAACGCGGGCGTGCCGGCCGCGACGACGACCGGATCGGTGCGGGCCGGGTCGTCGGCCGCCAGCAGGTACGGGATGCCGGTGTGCACGGGCTGGGCCGAGACGCTCAGCGTGACCCGGGGCCGGTTGCGCGCGGCGGAGGCGGCGTCCAACTCCCGGCGGAAGTCCTGGACCCGGGCGTAGAGGGAGCGGGTGAGCTCCCGGCCGATGCCCTGGGTGTAGTAGTTGTGGCCGTCCGGCCCGGTGATCTGCGGCCCGTAGGGGCAGTCGTCGTACTTGACGAAGTCGACGCCCCAGGCCACGAAGTCGGCGGCGTCGGCGCCCTCGTGGCCCAGGCTGCCGGGGCGGCCCTGGCAGGTGGTGTAGGTGGCGGTGGCGTAGAGGCCGAACCTCATGCCCTTGCTGTGCGCGTACCAGGAGAGGTACTCGATGCCGTTGAGCGTGCGGCCGCCGACGCTGCGGGAGGGGAAGCGCGCCGGGTCGGGGACCAGGTGGCCGCTGGTGACGTCGAAGCCGGTGCCGTCGGTGCCGCTGACCGGGTTGCGGTCGGCGTCGTAGAGCTGCATCGCGCCTTCGGCGGTCTTGGCGAAGTCCGCGCTCTGGCCGTCGCGGTGGCCCAGCGACCAGCCGTCGTCGACGGTGACGGTGTCGTAGCCGGCCGCGACCAGGCCGCGGGAGACCATGAAGTCGATGGTCTGGACGACCTGTTCCTGGGTGACGGCGGTGCCGAGGGTGTTCCAGGAGTTCCAGCCCATGGGCGGGGTGAGGGCCTGTCCGTTCTCGACGGTCACGGCCGTGGGCGGGGCCGCGGCGGCCGTGGCCGGGGTGGCGGTGGCCGCCGCGGAGCCGAGGGCGAGCGTGCCGAGCCCGGAGGCGGCGAGGGCGAGCGCCAGCAGGCTGCGGGAGACGGAGCGGCGTGCGGTACCAGGTGCGGGACGAGGTGCGGAACGTGCTGCGGTTCTGCGCATGGGCGCTCCAGGGGGCGCGGGGTGGGGGCGCATGAGGTTCGCTGCTGAAGGGGAGCCGCAGTGATGCTTTCTGTCTCTTTTTCAAACAGAAAGCAACGCAGCATAGCCATGGCTCGACCCGACACTCAAGGGTGCCTGTCCACTGCACGGGGCTTGACGAGCCATCAGGGAACGGTGTGATATTTCACATCGCGTTGAAATCTGTTTGGTTCTGCTTGATGAGGAGCGGCCCCCTCCATGACCAGAAGCACCAGCCGCCGCGCCGCGGCAGGCTCCCTCGTGCTCGCCCTCGGCCTGACTGCCGCCGCCTGCTCCGACGGGCAGGGGACGACCACCGGCAAGGCCTCGGCGGCACCCCTTGGCGGGAAGATCTCGATCACCTATCTGCAGAAGCAGGGGGACCAGGAGTACTTCATCGGTGAGGCCGCCGGGGCCAGGGCCAAGGCCGCCGAGCTCGGCGTCGACCTCAAGGTGGTCAACCTCGGCAGCGACGCCAACAGGACGGTCAGCGAGGTCCAGGCGGCCGTCGCCCGGAAGACCGACGGCGTGATCATCGTCGTCCCCGACCCGGCCGTCGGACCGCAGGTCGTACGGACCGTCCGGGACGCCGGGATCACCCTGCTCACCTCCGACGACCAGGTCTGCGCCACCGGCCCCGACCCGGCCGCCTGCGCCAAGGCCGACCTGGTGCCGCGGATCGGCTTCAGCGGCGCCCAGATGGGCGCCGAGGTCGGCCGGCGCGCCGCCGAGGAGTACACCAGGGCCGGCTGGTCGGCGGCCGACACCCGGGTCCTCTCGGCCTGGAAGCAGGACGTCACCGTCTGCGGCGACCGGGTCAAGGCGGCCAGGGAGGCCTTCGACGCGGCCGCTCCCGGCGTCCGGACCATCGACGTTGCCACCGACAACACCCCCACCGGCGCGCAGGACAAGGTCGCCGCGACCGTCACCGCCAACGCGGGCGTCAAGCACTGGGTGGTGTGGGGCTGCAACGACGAGAACGTGCACGGCGGCGTCACCGCCCTGCGGAACGCCGGGATCGGCGCGGACGACGTGATCGGCATCGGCCTCGGTGCCTACCTCGCCTGCAAGGACTGGGGCTCGGGCAAGCCGACCGGGATGAAGGCCGCGCTGTTCATCAACGGCAAGGAGGTCGGCGCGCTCGCCGTGCAGACCCTGTACGACAAGCTCAGGAACGGAAAGGACCTCCCGGCCGAGCTGTTCGCACGCGCCACCATGGTCGACGCCGCCACCTGGCAGGGCGCGGGAGTCACCTGTGGCTGACCGGGCGACCCCGGAGCACGCCGCCCCGGCACCACCGGTCGGCGGCACCGGCGGCACCGGCGTCCTGGCCGTCACCAAGACCTTCGGCGCCGTCCGGGCCCTGAGCGACGTCACCCTCGACTTCCCCCGGGGCGCGGTCACCGCCCTGATGGGCGAGAACGGCGCCGGCAAGTCCACCCTGCTCAAGATCCTCACCGGCGACCACCGGCCCACCGGGGGCCGCGTCCTGCTCGACGGCCGCCCCGTCGACCTGCGCTCCCCGGCCCAGGCCCGCGCCCTCGGCATCCGGATCGTCCCGCAGGAACCCGAGATCGTCCCGCACGTCTCGGTCGCCGAGAACGTCTACGCCGGAGCCCTGCCCACCGGCCGCGGCCGCCGGCTGGACCGCACCGAACTGCGCCGCCGGGTCACCGCCGACCTGGAACGGCTCGGCTTCACCGGCGTCCTCGACCCCGACCTCCCCGGCTCCCGGCTCACCGCCGCCCAGCGCCAACTCGTCGAGATCATGCGCGCGCTGACCGGCGAGGCCAAGCTGATCGCCTTCGACGAGCCCACCTCCTCGCTCTCCGAGCACGAGGCCGACACCCTCTTCGCGCTCATCGGCCGGCTGCGCGCCCGGGGTGTCGCGGTCGTCTACGTCTCGCACCGAATGCGGGAGATCCTCCGGCTCGCCGACCGGATCGCCGTCCTGCGCGACGGCGCGCTGGCCGGCGTCCAGGACGCGCGCGACACCACCGAGGAGGACCTCGTGCGGCAGATGGTGGGCCGCGACCTATCCGCCCTGGTCGTCCGCGGCAACGTCGCCACCGACCGCGTCGTGCTGCGGGCCCGCGGCCTCACCACCGACCACGTGCGCGGCGTCGACCTGACGGTCCGGGCCGGCGAGGTCGTCGGCCTGGCCGGACTGATCGGCGCCGGCCGCTCCGAACTCGCCCTCGCGCTCGCCGGGGACCTGCCGGTGCGCTCCGGCACCGTCACCCTGGACGGACGGCCACTGCCCGTCGGCAGCCCCGGCCGGGTGATCCGCGCGGGCGTCGGCCTCGCCCCCGAGGAGCGCAAGGCCCAGGCCCTCTTCCTGCACCGGTCGATCCGCGACAACACCTCCATCGCCGTCCTGGACCGGCTGCGCCGCGGACGCTTCGTCAGGCGCGCCGCAGAACGCGAACTGGCCCGTGCGCACACGGACCGGCTTCGGGTGCGCGCCCCGTCGATCGAGCACGAGGTCCGCAAGCTCTCCGGCGGCAACCAGCAGAAGGTCGTGCTCGCCCGCTGGCTGGCCCGCCGGCCCAAGCTGCTGATCCTCGACGAGCCGACCCGCGGCATCGACGTCGGCGCCAAGGCCGAGATCCACCGGATCATCGCCGACCTGGCCGAGGAGGGCGTCGCCCTGCTGGTGGTCTCCTCCGAACTGCCCGAACTCCTGGGCCTGGCCGACCGGATCGTGGTCCTGCAGGACGGGCGGGTCACCGGCGAACTCGACCGCGCGGACGCCACCGAGGAGGCCGTCCTCCAACTCGCCATGGCCGACGACATCACCGCGGCCGGTGCCACCGCCCGCCCGACCTCCCCGGGAGCACCCTCATGACCGGCGCCACCACCCCGCCCGCCACCACCCCGCCCGCCGTCGGCCGGAGCGGCCGGGGCAGCCCACCGCGGAAGGGCGGCCGTCCGCTCACCCTGCTCGCCGGCATCGGCGGCCAGAACCTCAGTCTGCTCGGCGCCCTCGCCCTGGTCCTCACCGTCTTCGGCCTGCTCGACGACAACTACCTCGGCTGGACCAACCTCCAGGTGATCGCCGAGGCCGCGACCATCACCGGTCTGCTCGCCGTCGTCCAGACCGTGGTGATCATCTGCGGCGGCCTGGACATCTCGGTCGGCTCACAGGCCGGCCTGGCCTCGGTGGTCAGCGCCATGGCCTTCACCTCGGCCGGGTCGAACGCCCTCGCCGGAACGGCCGCCGCGGTGGCGGTCGGCGTCCTGGTCGGCATGGTCAACGGCGTCGTCATCGTCCACGGCCGGGTCAACGCGACCATCGCCACCCTGGCCGGCCTCGCCGCCTACAAGGGCGTCGCCCAACTCCTCTCCGACGGGCGGGCGCAGGGCTACGTCCTCGGCGACCCGGTGTTCGTCTTCCTCGGCCGTGGCCGGATCGCCGGACTGCCCGTCATGGTCTGGATCCTGATCCTGGTCGCGCTCGCCGTGCACGTGCTGCTCACCTGCACCGACCTCGGCCGCAACCTCTACGCGATCGGCGGCAACGACACCGCCGCCCGGCTGGCCGGCATCGCGATCAACAAGTACCTGGTCGCCGTCTACGCCCTGGTCGGCGCGGTCGCCGCGCTCGCCGGCATCCTGCTCACCGCCCGCACCGGCTCCGGCCAGCCGGTCTCCGGCAGCGAGGGCCTGGAACTCAAGGCGATCACCGCCGCGGCCCTCGGCGGCTGCGCCCTCAAGGGCGGCCGGGGCGGCGTGGTCGGAACCCTGCTGGCCGTCGCCCTGCTCGGCGCGCTGGAGAACGGCCTCACCGTCCAAGGCGTCAACGCCTTCTGGCAGAACGTCGCCCAGGGCTCGCTGCTGGTGGCGGCGGTGGTCGTCCAGCAGTCCCGCTCCGGCGACCGCGCGGTCGGCCTGCCGGGCTGAGGCCTGTCTCTTCGGTCATCTGCGTACCCGGATGAGGACGGCCGCGAGGTGGAGTGCGGCTCGGTGGGCGATTGCGGGTCTGTCGGTGCGCCTGGCCAGGCCGAGCCACTGTTCCAGGCGGCTGATGCACCGCTCGACCGTGTTCTCCTTGCAGGCCTCGGGGGCGAAGCCGGGTGGGCGTCCGCTGCGTGAGCCGCGCCGCAGCCGGTCGCGGACCTGGTCCGCCGACTGCGGGGTGACCGCGTGAATGTGCCGGTCGCGCAGGTGGGAGCGGATCGCGTGTGCCTAGTACGCGCGATCCGCGATCACCGTGTCCGGCCGGGTCTGCGGCCGCCCGGAACCGGTGCGGGGAACGCGGATGGCGGCCATGACGGTCGTGAACGCGGGCGCGTCGCCGACTTGCCCGGCCGTCACGGTGATGGCAAGCGGGCGGGCCCGGGACTCACGGGCCAGGTGGACCTTGGTGCTCAGGCCCCCTCGTGAGCGCCCGGCGGCGTGCCGGTGGGCCCGGCACACGGTGGAGTCCACCGAGGCGGTCCAGCCGATGTCGTCCTCGGCGGCCAGTACGGCCGCGAAGATCCGCTGCCACGTGCCGTCGACCGCCCCCCCCGCAACAGCCGCTTGTGCGCGGTCCGGAACGGCCCTAGCTCCTCCGGCAGGTCCCGCCAGGGCGAGCAGGTGCGGTACTTCCACGCGATCGCCTCCAGCGTGCGGCTGTGGTCCGCCCACCGCCGCCCACGGACCGGACCGGTCGGCATCAACGGCTCGATCCGGTCCCACATCGCATCACTGGTCACCAGCCGGACGGGCACATCGGATGAACTCCTGGGCCGACGCTGCCGGGTCGACGGTCGTGCGGGCCCGCCGGCACGCGGCCGGGGCCCGTCGGGAGGGGCCCCGGCCAGATGCTCGACCGTGCCCTCGGACGCTCCCGCGGCGGGCCGACCACGAAGGTCCGCCTTGCCGCGGACGGCCGCTGTCCGCCGTCCGCGTCCCACGCCCGGTCGGCCCCCGCGCACGCGCCCGGACTCCGAGCTCGCGGACCGGGCGTACTCCTCGCGCGCGATCCGCGGGCACCTGCGGGAGCGGAGGATCCGCACGGTGATCCCGCAGCCCGCCGACCGGATCGCCGAGCGCCGGAGCAAGGCGTGCGCGGCGGGCGGCTGCCCGGCTTCCACCGTGAGGCCTGCAAGCAGCGCAGCACCGTCGAGCGCCGCATCAACGAGTTCAAGCAGCGGCGCGGCCCCGCCACCCGCTACGGCGGGACGGACCGGCCACCACCGACCGAGCCGCCCTCCGCATCGCGGGCATCCCCGTCCGGGCCGCCCGATGACCCGCAGGAAACGGCCAAGGTACCTCGACCATGGGCGTCTCCCCGTCAGGAGAGGGTCGCGGCCAGGAGGGCGACGTTGCCGCCGCCGTACTCGCGGGTCATGGTGAGCCGGACCTCCAGCGGCCGGGACGGGTCGGCGGGGCGGAAGGTGATGGTGTGGACGAGGAAGTAGTTCGCGTTGAGCCGGTTCGGCAGGATGTCGGCGTCGTCGGTGTAGACGGGGCCGCCGCCGTCGCGGAACGAGGCGGTGCAGTGCACGGCGGCCTGGTGGTGGCCGACGTAGAGGCGCAGGGTCCGGGCGGACGTGCCGCCGGGTACCAGGATCAGGAAGCCCGCGCCCGGCCCGCCCTGGTAGACGACGGACCGGGCGTCGCGGGCGGAGGCGTACGGGGTTCCGCCGTGCCAGGAGAAGGAGACGGGCTGCTCGCCGTCGTGGATCCGGACGGCCGGGTCGGTGCCGAGCGTGGCGAAGTTCCCGATGAGGAAGGCGTCGGCGCGGCGGACGACGCAGTACGGGTTGTCGGGGCACCGTGCCGCGGGGTTCTGCGGGAAGCGTTCGGGGGCGGTCGCGTCGGAGGGCTGGTAGCCCCACTGCACCCAGTCCAGGGTGCCCTCGGCGGAGAGGTCCACCTCGGCGGAGCTCAGCGTGGCGCGCGAGCCGGTCAGGGTGCCGGCGACCGCCGTGCCGCCACCGCCCAGGACCTCAGGGGCGAGCAGGTAGCCGGTGAGGGCGGCGGCGAGGGTCAGCGCCGCGGCGGGCGCGAACCGCCGCGGGCGCTTCCGCACGGGTGCGGCGACAGGCACGATCGGCGCGGCCTGCTCAACCGCAGCGACCGGCGTGACCGGCGTGAGCGGCACGACCGGCGCGGCGGCGTTGCGGGCGAAGACGAACTCCCCGGCGGCTCCGCTCAGGACGGCGGTCGGCACCGGCTTGCCCTCGCCCTCCAACCGGTCCCGCAGCAGCCGGAAGAGCAGACCGACCGTCAGCACCTCCGGCCCGCCGGGGACCCCGCCCTCGACGATCTCGGCCAGGCAGCGGGTGAACACGGTGTGCGGCCGCCCGTCCGCGGAGCGCTCCTCGAACCGCGCGCTCCGGTACGGCCCGGCGGCGCCGATCAGGGCGCCGCCGGGGGTGCGGGCGAGCCCGATGAGGTCGCCGCCGGCCGCCAGCCGCCCGTCGGGGGAGACGGCGAGCCCGGCGTGGCAGCAGTCGAGCAGGACGATCGTGGTGGTGGCGCGGCTGGCCCGGAGGGCGTGCCGCACCGCCTTGAACGGCAGGCTGGTGGTGGCGCGCCGGTCCGCGTCCTCCCGCGTGCCGGGCAGTGCCAGGCAGAGTTCGTCCGCCTCGTCGGCCTGGCCGTGGCCGACGAAGTAGAACAGTGCCGTGTCGTCGGCCCCGCTGAACAACTCGACCAGCAGATCAGGCAGGTTGACCTCGCCGGGGACGTCCGCCAGCACGGTGACCCGGTCCTCCGGCCAGCCGCACAGCTCGCCGGTGAGCAGCCGGCGCATCCGGTCGAGGCTGTGCCCGGCGGCCTCGACCGGTCTCAGGTACCGGTACCGCGCGGTGCCGATGAGGACGGCGGTCGAGCGCGAGAAGTCGCGGACCGGGCGGTCATTCACCGAGCAGGCGCTCCAGGACGGGCAGCACCTCGTCGACGTTCTCCGCGTCCAGGACGATCGTGCGCCCCTCGTGGACGATCTCGATGTGGAAGTGCTTGCGGCGCGAGCGGATGAAGTCGGGCAGGATCCGCAGCGCCGCCACGATCCCCGAGGTGCCGCCGAGGACGGCCAGCACGTCCAGTGCGCCCTGCTCGCCCGGACCGGCGGTGCCGGTCAGCCGCGCCACCTCGAATCCGGCCGGCCCGTCGTTCAGCCACCGCTCCAGCGAGGTGAGCTGGGACGGGTCCGAGGCCGAGAGCTCGATGCGCCCCGGCCCGGCCTCGCTCCGTTCGGTCGCCCCGGACCCGCCGGGTGTCCCGGATCGCTCGGATGTCATGGCACCCCCACGCCAACGCCCCACCGGCCGCCACCCGGCCGGACCGCCGCCAGTGTGGCAGAACGCCGGGCGGCCGGCAGCGGTATTCGCCGCGAATCCCGTCCCGGGAAAGGGTCGTGCCCGTCCGGGGTCAGTCCGACGGGACCGGTGCCACGACCAGTTCGCCGACGGTCTCCGCCAGGACGGCGCGGGCCTCGGCGTGCAGGCCCGAGTCGGTGACGAACACGTCGACCTCGTCGAGCGCGGCGAAGCCGCTGAGCGCGACCACGCCCCACTTGGTGTGGTCGGCCACCACGGCGACCCGGCGCGCGGAGGCGATCAGCGCCCGGTTGGTCTGCGCCTCGGCGAGGTTGGGCGTGGTCAGACCGGACCTCTCGCAGACCCCGTGGGCTCCGAGGATCAGCAGGTCGACGTGGAGCGAGCGGACCGCCTGGTCGGCCAGCGGGCCGACCAGCGCCGCCGAGGGGGTGGGCGAGCCGCCGGTCAGCAGCAGCGAGGGGGTGCCCGCCGCGGGCTCGTCGCCGGCCGAGCGGATCAGCTCGGCGACCGGCAGCGAGTTGGTGACCACGGTGAGGCGCGGTACGTGCAGCAGTCGGGCGGCGACCGCGTACGCCGTGGTGCCCGCGGCGACGGCGACCACGCTGCCCGGCTCCACCAGGGTGGCCGCGGCCTCCGCCACGGCGGCCTTCGCGGCCGACTCCAGCGCCGACTTCGCCTCGAACCCGGGCTCGTCGATGGCCGTACCCGAGGCCGCGACGGCTCCGCCGTGCACCTTCTTCACCACGCCCGAGCGGTCCAGGGCGTCGAGGTCGCGGCGCACGGTCATGTCCGAGACGCCCAGCTGCTCGACCAGCTCGGCGACGCGCACGGCCCCGCTGCGGCGCACCATCTCGGCGATCATCGCCTGGCGCTGATGGGCCAGCAGCCCGTTGTCGGCCAAGGCCCCACTCCCTCACACACCGTTGCGCCCCCAGGACCGGACGGTCCGCGAGTCCGTCAAGGATACTGGCCGCCCGCGCACGGCCGACCGCCGAGGCGGCGTCCCGAATGCTGGAAACCGATCTTCGCCCGGCTCGTCCGGAGGCAGAATCCCGCTCATGGGAAAGACCTACGAGAAGATCGACGACCGCCTGCGCGCGTTCATCGAGGCACAGCCCGTCTTCTTCGTGGCGACCGCGCCGCTCGCCGCCGACGGGCACGTCAACCTGTCGCCCAAGGGCCGTTCCGGGACGCTCGCCGTACTCGACGAACTCACCCTCGCCTACCTGGACTTCGGCGGCTCGGGGGCGGAGACCGTGGCGCATGTGCGGGAGAACGGGCGGATCACCCTGATGTGGTGCGCCTTCGACGGCCCGCCGAAGATCCTCCGGGTGCACGGCCGGGGCGAGGCGGTGTTCCGCGACGACCCGCGCTTCGCCGAACTGCTCGCGCGCTTCGACCCGGCGGCGGACGGGCCCTCGCTGCGCGCGATCGTACTGGTGCGGGCCGAGCGGGTCGGCGACTCCTGCGGCTACGCCGTCCCGCTGATGGACTACCGCGAGGACCGGGACCTGCACGCGCAGTACTTCGGCCGGCAGACGGAGGAGGAGTTCGGCGCCTACTGCGAGCGCAAGCCGCACGTGGCCACCAGCCTCGACGGCCTGCCGGCCGTTCCGCTGCCGCTGCCGGCCCGCCCAGGACCCGTCGGCTGACCGGCACGCCTTCGCGGGCACCCGCGCACCGAACGCACGACGCCGCTGGACTCCGGCCGGCCCTTCGCGGGCCCGGCCGAGTACAGCGGCGTTGTCGTGGCGCCCCCCCCGGGGGGGGCGGCGGGTCCTACTTGGTCAGACCGGCCTTGACGGAGCACACCGGCCAGGCGCCGGGGCCCTGCGCGGCGAGGACCTTCTCGCCGACGGCGATCTGCTGCGCCTTGGTGGCCTGGTGGGCCTGCGGGGCGTAGGCGGTGCCACCGAAGGCGGCCCAGGTGCTGGAGGTGAACTGCAGGCCGCCGTAGAAGCCGTTGCCGGTGTTGATGGCCCAGTTGCCGGTGGCCTCGCACGCGGCGACCTTGTCCCACACGGAGACCGGGGCGGCGGAGGCGCTGTTGGCCGCGACGAGGCCGGCCACCGGCAGGGCGGTGAGCGCCCCGGCCATCAGAGCCATCCGGACGCGGTTGCGACGCTTGGTGGCGGTGGTGGTGGTGGCAGCGGTGGTCTCGTTACGGAAGGTCATGGGTTTCCTTTCGGAGAGGGTTTGCGAGCGCGCGGAACCAGGCCCTCGGAAGGCCGTCGGTTTCGGGGACACGCACTCGCGTGGTTCGGCACCGTGCTGCTCGGGGGCGGTGAGGCCCTAGTGAGCGGCTTGCTCGGTGCAACGCATTCGAAGTTACGGGGGCTGCGGGGCCGTTTCAAGGAATCGCAGGTTTAGCCACGTCAGAGCGGGGTTACCGCCAGTATGGATCAAGAAAATGGGTGGATTTGAAGGTAAATGTCCCGATTTTCAAGATCAAACCTTTGTGGAAAGTGGCCTGGGCCACGTTCGGGGCGCTGTGAGGCCGCGCACACGGTCGACGGCGAGTGACGGCCCCTCGTCGCGCCGTGCAGGAACCGGGCCCTCCGGCAGTCCCGCGCCGGGCGTCCTGGTGGCCCGCACCACAGCACTCACCCGCCGTGCCCGCCGTCGTCACCCACCGTGTCCGCAATAGCCTCGGGCCATGAGCAACGAGAGCGATGCGGAGCGGGAAGAGCCGGCCTTCGACGCGGGGGAGACGGACGCGGCCGTCGCCCCGGCCGGGTTCGAGCTGGGCACCGACGGCCCCAGGATGATCCTGGCGGGCCTGGACGGATCGGACTCCTCCTGGCGGGCCACCGCCTACGCGGCCGGCCTGGCCAGGAGGCAGAACGCCACCCTGGCGATCGCCTACATCCAGCCCGTCCTGGGCGCGGCCACCGCGCTGGCCGGCGCGGCCGTCGAGGAGACCACCCGGGAGATCGCCGAGGAACTGCTCACCGCGATCCGGGAGGCCGAACACCGGCTGCGGGACGTCTGGCGGGTGGACTGGCGCTTCCTGACCGTGCGCGGCGACCCGTACTCGGGGCTGGCGCGGCTGGCGGACGAGCTGCGGGCCGACGGCGTGGTGGTCGGCGCCTCCGAGCAGGCCGGGCACCGGGTGATCGGCTCGGTCGCGGTGCGGCTGGTCAAGGCGGGCCGCTGGCCGGTCACCGTGGTGCCGTAGCGGCTCCGGCGGACGGAGCAGGAGAGAGGGCTGCGCCCCCGGGTGTTCCGGGG